>CACZQU010000271.1 GCA_902783305.1 uncultured Lachnospiraceae bacterium
GCCCCTGCCCAGCTTCTGACCATACCTGCCGGAAGGGAAGGGGCTGCATTTGCTCCCTGGGCACTGCTGATCATCATCGCCGGAACCATCCTTGTGATCGCTGCAGGGTGTATACAGGAGAAGGGAGTGGATCTGAGGGAAAGGATTGCCCGGCTTCCTCTGCCGGCTGCGGCAGGGATTTATCTGTTGCTTCTGGTCAGCATCGGTTTTTGTGGGTGTACGGCAGCCCCGAAAGGATTTATCTATGCGCAGTTTTAAGAAAATGGCAGGGATCCTCGCGGTTCTGGCGGTGATGGCAGCAGTGCTGTACCTGCTGGATCTGGTGCTGTATCCCTGCACCTACATCAGAAACGATCTTCATTTTATCACTACTGAGCAGGTAGACGATATCTATCTGGGAACCTCCCATTCCAGGATCAACATTGATCCTGAAGCAGCCATGGAGGTCAATGGAAGGACCGGACACAATCTGGGGAACGGAAATGAATACCCGATCGACTCCTATTATCTGGTGAAACTGATGATCGAAAAGGGAAACGCTCCCAGGCGGGTGATTTATGTGACCACGCCGGAATATTTTCTCCTTGACAAGCAGGAAGGGGAAAACTACCTCCTTTTCTATCACGAGTTTCCGCTGAGCATGACAAAGCTCGATTTCTTTTTTCACGCGGTAGCCAGATGCAATATCCGCACCATCCTGTTTCCCTGGTATGAGTATCCTCTTTCCACGGAGCTGAAGATGGCGGCCTCCAATATACGGAAAAAACTGACCGGCGATTATGGGATTGAGGATTTCAAGGGCAGTACCCAGGAATATCACGAAAGCGGATATATTGAACGTTATCCCACGGATCCTTCCACTTACAATTTTAATTCAATCTGGGCCTTTGATCCGGAACAGGTGTCCCGGGAAAACCTGAAATGGGTGGAAAAGCTGGTAAAGCTTTGTAAAGACAATGACATTGAGTTTATCTCTATCACGGCTCCCTCCGTCAATAAAACTCTGGAAAATGAGAAGTTTGCGGAAGGGTACCGGCTTGCGGATCAATATTTTACGGATTTCTATGAGAAGCTTGGGGTTCCTTATCTCAATTTTAACGGTGAAAAGTATTATAATGCTTTTACACACAAGGTCGGAGCTTTTACCGATCTGGACGGGCATATGCATGGTGATGCGGCAAGAGATTTTTCCAGGGTTCTTGCCGGGATTCTGAAATAGTGTATTGAAGAAGGATCTTCGCCCGCGCGTGGCTTTACAGTGAATCCGTGAATAGAATAACCTGAATGATACGCACAGACTGAACGATCAGATTCTGCCCTTGAAAAATAAATATTGGTGTAGTAGAATTTAAAAAGTATCATTCATGCACGAGTTAGGATAGGAGGCATCGGATATGAAGAATCAATCCAGAAGGATGACAAGAAGGGTACTGACGCTGATACTGATCCTGACAGCTGTCTTTGTGTTTGCGACGAGTGCTGCTGCAGGATATAAAAACAAATGGGTGAACAAAGACGGACGCTATTACTATTACAATTCCAAGGGTGTGAAGCTGACAGGTATCCGTAAAATCAAGGGACAGAAATATTACTTCGATTCGGAAGGAAGGCAGCGTACAGGCTGGATCAATTACAAAGGCCGTTATTATTTCTTTAATATTGCCAATGGCGCAAAGGGTAAGATCGTCACCAACAGGAAAGTGAACGGCATCAGGCTCAATTCCCTCGGCAGAGCTGTATATGATTCCCGCGGCCTCAGCAAGCTCCGTGTTATGGTGAAAGCCAATGAAATGGTATTCTCCCAGACCAATGCGAATCAGAAGATGGCCACCAAGCGTTGGATCATGTTCCAGTTTATTCAGGATTATTACACGGTCAGCGCGATGCCGGAGTATGGGGATTATTATGACTGGGATATCATGTACGCGGATTTCATGCTGTTCCGGGGCTATGGTGACTGCTACGCTTATGCGGCCGTGTATGGATATTTCTGTAACGCGATCGGTTACCAGGATACTCTTGTAGTAGGCTCCGGAGGACATGCCTGGACAGAGGTGAAAGGATATTTCTTTGATTCCAACTGGGCAACGGTTATCGGTTCTGATATGTGCTATTGTGTACCGGCATACCTGAGCGGAGTCAGCGGACGGCCGGACTGGGCGAACAACAGGGCAAACATAAAGCATTTGAACACATTATAAATACCGGATGCTGTTAACAGTTTACAAAAGGAGGTTTATATGAAAAAATCAATTCGCGGTATGATGACAGGCTTAATACTTACAGGGATGCTGGCTGTTTCCACAGTGTTTGCAGGCAGTGTATTTGCTGAGGCGGCAGACAGCGCTTCTTTGAAGGAGATCGGGGAGAAAACAGAAGGGGATTATGAAGTCCGGCTGAAAAATTCCACTGGTAAACCGGTGAAGAGTCTGGCGGTAGAAATCGACGGTGAAGGCGCCGGGAAGAATATGCTGGAGGAAGCCTGGGCAGATGATGAGGAGATAATCCTTTATGTGACCCCTAAGGAAATGAAGGGAGAGGACGCAAAGCCCCCCGTATATGATATTGAGCTTACCTTTGCCGATGACACGAAATCGGTGATCCACACCTTCCCGTTTGGTGACGCGGATGAGGCGGATATCCTTTTCTCGGACGGTGTGGCTTATCTGAAATTTGTCAGCCTCAGCTTAAAGAATGAGCACAATACCCTTGAGACGGAGAAAAGTCTCGCGCCGAAGACACAGACGGGAAGCACCCAGACGGCAGCGGCTGATTCAGAAAGCAATACCGCGGGCAGCTATGTGGAGCCGGCAAATAATGACAATTACAATGATTACAGCGGCGACAGCTATAACTACAGCGGTGACAGCTATGACTACAGTGGTGACAGCTATGACTACAGCGGCGACAGCTATGATTATGGCGGCGGTTATGATTACGATTATGACTATGACTACGGCAGCTCTGACAGCCAGGACTACGGCGGGGACTCCTCCGGCGGCGATCAGGGCGGCGGGGATGGCTGTATTGATGACGGTGTGATCCTGAACTGATCAGCATACAAAAAAGCTTATGATGTATACTGGAAATACTGTATATCCGGAACGGATATTTCAGTACTTCTGCAATTACCGCCAGGAACAGATATGCTTTTCCCTTGATTTGTTTCCGCGGGTATAAGCCCGGGATAATCCGGGAATGCGAAAAGCAAGTACAGATGAGGTTACGATTCATGGTCTAACCTTCCCCGCGCGTGAGGTGAATGGTACCCTAGAAATGGCCATCCGCAGGCGTCGGTACTTAGTGAGTGCAAGC
>CACZQU010000272.1 GCA_902783305.1 uncultured Lachnospiraceae bacterium
CGTATTACCGCCGATTTCCGCGTTTTTCTCAATGATAAGAACGGTATTGCCATCCTGTGCCGCCTGAGCTGCGGCTGCGATTCCGGCACCGCCGGCGCCCACAACGACGACATCATAGGTTACTTCAACGGGATCCTCAGCGGTCACCTCAATGGTGTTGGAGGTGAACTGGGAGAGATTGGAGACTCCTGCCTGTTCGGCTGCGTCATTAACCGCTGTTTTCAGGGCACGGGAGGAGAAGGTAGCTCCGGAGACTCCGTCTACACCGGTTCCGTTTGCTTCGATGATCTGGGGGATCAGGATATCAAACGCCGGTGTGCCGACGTGATCTGTCTCCACGGTGTTAACGATCTCGATGTCGGTGATGGCGGACTCGTCGAAGGTGACACTGACTTCAGTCGGGCCGTTGTAGCCGTCTCCTGAAGCGGTATAGGTGCCGGGGGTGAAGGTAAGCGCCTCGTCGGCATCTGACGACTCCTCGGTCCCCATCGCCTGTCCCAGCGCGTCAGCCAGTGCGGCACGGATCGCATCGGAGGTCACCGTTGCGCCTGCGACACCATCGAAATCAACGCCCTGTCCCTCCAGGATCACAGACTGAAGGGCCTCAATGGCAGCACCGCCGATATCAGGGGTTTCATCCGGACCTTCGATGGAAAGATCCGTGATGGACGTTTCATCGGTGGTGATGGTGACAGTGACGTTTCCGCCAAGTCCGGGTGCGGAAGCAGTGTAGGTACCCGGCTCATAAGCGCCGCCTTCCTCTGCCAGTGCGAAAGCTGACGGAGACAGCGCCAGGGCGGCTGTCAGTGAGATGGCCATCAGTTTCTTGAAGGATTTTTTCATTGTGCACTCCTTTCTGGAAAAAATTGTGTAAATGTGCAAAGGAATCGAGTCTCAACTGAAAAATACTATACACATTACATAATAAATTAAACCACAGGAAGACTCCTTTGTCAACTGCTGAGCACACAGTAATATTTATGACTCCAGGATTGTGGGGCGCTGTGCGTCCAGTGGACGCACGTTTAGCGCCGACCGAAGCGGAGCGTAGACGCGAAGCGCGGAACAATCCGCTGGAGTCATTTTGCACTGCAACCATTTATTTCAGAAGACTTCCTCATACCATACCAGGAAGGTGTAAATTGTCCATACCTTTCTCCAGAGCGTGTCTTCCCCGCCTGTATACTGATCCAGGATCCGATTGATGGCTTCCGTCTGAAAATATGTCTGCGCGGCAGTGCCGGAAAAGCGTTTTCTCACATCACTGATGAAGGGTTCCTGTGCCAGCCACAGACGGATCGGTACCGGGAAGCCCATTTTTTTGCGGAACGCGACTTCCTCTGGCAGAACCTTTGCGGCAGCATGGCGGAACGCGATTTTGTCTTTATCTCCTTCTACCTTGAACCGGGGAGGCATATGAAGCGCGACATCAAACAGCCTCATGTCCGTGAACGGCATACGGATTTCCAGCCCGGTGGCCCGGCTGAGCTTGTCTATGGCAAAATAGATATCTCCGTCCAGCCAGACGGCGATATCCACGGCCATCATTTTGGTCAGCGGGTCGAGACCCTCCAGCTCTTCATACAGTGCCTGCACCTGACGGATCGGAAGCTTCTCAGGATCATAGTGCCTGAGCAGGAGCTGCTTTTCGTCTTCCTTCATAATGTTCGTATTTCCGACATAGAAGGTTTTCAGATTGTCTCCGTAAATTTCTGCTCTTTTGTAAATATTATATCCGCCGAAAAATTCATCTGCGCCTTCACCGGAATAGCACAGCTTCGTATTTTTTGCCTGTTCCTGGCAGGCAATCGCCAGTACGACCGTGGAAGCATCCCCAAGCGGCTGCTCCAGATAACGCATCACGGTGGGAATCATGGAAAAGTACTGCCCGGCATTTACTACACATCGGCGGTTTCCTCTTCCCAGAAGGTCCGCGACTTCACGGGAAAGTCCGGATTCGTCAAAACGGGAGTCCTCATATCCTGCGGATGCGGTCATCGGCACGTCAGAAGCTGCTACCAGGTAAGAGGAATCCACGCCTCCGGAAAGGAAGGACTCCGCATATTCATCTTTTTCCTTAACCTGGGGAAGAATTTCGATGACCGTTTTATGAATCTGCTCTGCCCAGTCCTCCAGTGACTTTTCTTCGTCAAAGCAGAACCTGGCCTGGTAATACCTGCCGATGGTCAGCTCTCCCTTTTCCCAGATAAGGAATCTTCCGGGAAGAAGCTTTTTCAGACCCTGGTAAAAGGTTTCCTCGCCCGGGGCATAGGTGAATCCCAGATAGAGCTGAAGCATTCCTTCATTCAGGGCTTTCTCAAAGCCCTCCTGACCCTGTACCTGAGCAATGGACAATCCTGTCAGAAGACGATGGTCTTTTGTCATGTAGTAATATACCGGCTTTGTTCCAAACGGATCCCGGCAGGCAAAGACCCTCTCCTGATCGGTATCCTCAAGGATAAAGGCAAAGCTTCCGTAGATATGGTTTGCCATATCGGTTCCCCATCTCTCATAGGCCCGGCTCAGGATAGCGGCTTCCCTTGCAGGATGCGCGCTGAGAAGATTCATCCCGCAAGGCACCTGAAGCTGGTCTTCGGAGATATCCAGCTCGCGAAGAAGCGGTTTCCAGTTGCGGATACTTCCACTGTAGGATAACACGTTAATCATGATTTCATCTTCCTTCCAAAATAAAACCGACGGATTCTTTGTAATCCTAACAAATTTCCGGACAGAATTCCACCATTATTTGCTTTGGGGGTACGTGATGATGATTTCGGAGCAGTCAGCTGTAAACAGTAACCCCATGGAACCCGGGTTTCCGGCTTGACAAGAGAAGGGAAAGATTCTATCATAACGTGATGAGCCTGAAAATGTCTGAAGCGGCAGGATACAGATCCGGAGAATATGCTGGTATGGTTTACTGTCCGGTAACCTTGCAAAGAAGCTGTCTGCGGCCGGAAGCCCGGCCTGTACCGGCCTGGAGGATGCCGTGTATCCTGGAGAAAAAAAGATGGAACAGCAGGGATAAAAGACAGAAATACAGTTTATCCGTAATTTATGAAGGAATCTTTACCTTATTATTACTGCAGACAACCTGTTAATTTCAGCAATGATCAGATAACCCATAAGGAGACGAAACAAAAATGAGCAGAGAACTGGCAAAAACCTACGATCCGAAGGGTCTTGAGGACCGTCTTTACCAGAAATGGATGGATCACCGCTATTTTCACGCCGAGGTAAATCCGGACAAGAAACCTTTTACGATTGTCATCCCCCCGCCAAATGTCACCGGACAGCTTCATATGGGACATGCCCTGGATGAGACAATGCAGGATATTCTGATCCGGTATAAAAGGATGCAAGGCTATGAGACCTTGTGGCAGCCGGGGACAGATCACGCAGCCATTGCCACGGAGGTCAAGGTCACAGAGAAGCTTCGTGAGCAGGGAATCGATAAAGAAGAAATCGGAAGAGAAGAATTCCTGAAGCATGCCTGGGCATGGAAAGAGGAATATGGCGGGAAAATCCTCAACCAGCTGAAGAAGCTGGGAGCCTCCGCTGACTGGGAGAGAGAACGCTTCACCATGGATGAGGGGTGCTCGAGAGCTGTCCAGGAGGTTTTTATCCGCCTGTATAAAAAAGGTTATATTTACAAAGGATCCAGAATTATCAACTGGTGTCCGGTGTGTCAGACTTCGATCTCCGATGCGGAGGTGGAGCATGAGGATCAGGAAGGACATTTCTGGCATATCAATTATCCTGTAGTCGGAGAAGACGGACAGTTTGTGGAGATTGCCACCACACGTCCGGAAACCATGCTGGGCGATACGGCAGTCGCTGTCAATCCGGAGGATGACAGATATCGTCATCTGGTCGGGAAGATGCTTGAACTGCCGCTTACCGGAAGGCAGATTCCGGTGATTGCCGATGAATATGTGGATAAGGAGTTTGGTACGGGCTGTGTCAAAATCACACCGGCTCACGACCCGAACGATTTTGAGGTTGGACTAAGACATGGACTGGCAGAGATCAATATCATGAATGACGATGCCACCATCAATGAGGCTGGAGGAAAATACGCGGGGATGGACCGCTATGAGGCGCGTAAAGCTGTTGTGGAGGACCTTAAGGAGCTTGGACTTCTGGTAAAGGTGGTTCCCCACAGCCACAGCGTCGGGACCCATGACCGCTGCGGAACCACTGTTGAGCCGATGATCAAGCCCCAGTGGTTTGTCCGGATGGAGGAGATGGCCAAGCCGGCCATCAAGGCTTTGAAGGATGGAGATCTGCAGTTTGTTCCTCAGCGTTTTGACAAGATATACCTTCACTGGCTGGAGAATATCCGTGACTGGTGTATTTCACGGCAGCTGTGGTGGGGCCACCGGATTCCGGCGTATTACTGTGATTCCTGCGGAGAAATGGTCGTAGCCGGTCAGATGCCTGAAGTATGTCCCAAATGTGGAAAGACGCACTTCCATCAGGATGAAGACACACTGGATACCTGGTTCAGTTCAGCCCTCTGGCCGTTTTCCACACTTGGCTGGCCTGATCCTACCCCGGAAATGGAATATTTTTATCCCACGGATGTATTGGTGACAGGCTACGATATCATTTTCTTCTGGGTGATCCGC
>CACZQU010000273.1 GCA_902783305.1 uncultured Lachnospiraceae bacterium
GAAAGAAATAACATCAGAGGAGTCTGGTTCGAGGAGGACTATCTGAGAGTGTATCCGTACAACAGCTCAGCCTGCGACACGATCGGATTTACATACAGCCGGGATACGGCAGACTGGGGTCTGGAGGGGTATTATAATACGACCCTTACCGGGATTGACGGAAGACAGTATGGCTATTTCAACAGCAATGCCGATGCCGAGCAGACATTGATCTATCCGACGAACGGCAACAGTCTGGTGCTTTCCCTGGACATGGGAGCGCAGCAGATCGTTGAGAAATATGTGGACGGGTTTAACGAGTCTACCGGCGCCAAAAATGTAGGCGTGATCGTCGAGGATCCCAAGACAGGGGAAATACTGGCCATGGACGGAGGAGATCGTTACGATCTCAACCATCCCAGAGATATTGACGCGGAATTTGACACGGATGAAGAGCAGCTGAAAGCCCTGTATTCTCTCTGGAACAATTTCTGCGTTTCGGATGCCTTCGAGCCAGGATCTGTGGTGAAGCCCCTGATTATGGGGGCGGCTCTGGAGAAGGGACGGATTACCACCAGCGACCATTTTGACTGCGACGGGTATGAGCTGTTTGGAGCCGGGGGCAATACGATGATCAAGTGCGCGGTGTATCCGGACTCCCATGGGAAAGAGACCCTCGGAGACATCATCGCGAATTCCTGTAACGACGCCATGATGCAGATTGCCGCAAAGATGGGAGTTCCGACCTTCATCTCCGCCCAGGAGACCTATAATTTCGGTGTGAGAACGGGTATCGATCTTCCCAACGAGGGCTATGGGATCATCCACAATCAGGACACCATGGGGGAGACGGAGCTGGCCTGCTCCTCCTTTGGGCAGGGCTTCACCTGCACGATGATCCAGGAGATCAATGCCATCTGTTCTGTTGTCAACGGCGGATTTTATTACCAGCCCCACCTGGTCACCGCGGTCAAGGATCCGGACGGCTCCACCATCCGGACGGTTATGCCGGCTCTGCTCAGACAGACGGTGTCCGAGAGTGTTTCCGCGGATGTGAGAAGCTATATGGAGCAGAGTGTTCTGCAGGGTACAAGCTACAAGTCCAGGGTCGCCGGCTACAGTACAGGCGGCAAGACCGGAACAGCGGAGAAGCTTCCCCGCGGAAACAAGAAGTATCTTGTCTCCTTCGTGGGCTTTGCGCCGGTGGACGACCCCAAGGTCGTCATCTATGTCGCGGTGGATGAGCCTCACGTGGAGGATCAGGCATCCAGCTCCTTCCCTCAGTATATCGCACAGGGGATCCTGAAGGAGCTCCTCCCTTATCTGAATATCCGCCAGGACCGGACCGATGATGGTACGGTGGAGGAGACGGAGCTTTGGGAGGGCTTCAAAAACCATCTGAATATGTCCGGGAATCTTTCCCTGAACGCAAACGGCAAGCTGGTCAACGAAGAGGGAAAGCTGGTGGACTGGGATGGAAACCGCGTGGATGAAGAGGGTTATCTTCTGGACGATGACGGGATCCATCTGGAGGATGAATACGGAAACTGGATTCTTTCGCAGAACAACGATATGGATTTCGTGTCAGGGACAGCGGGGGATCTGCCGGAAGCGATTTCCGACACGACAATCCCGGAACCGCTTGAGGACAAGACGAAAAACGAGTGGAATAAGCAGGAGTCGGAAGGCATTACGAACGATGAGGCCGGCATATAAGACCGGCCTGTCTATGCTGCATCACAGCAGGAGGTGGATTCATGGATCATAGCGCAATTATTCCCGCGCTGATTGCCTTTGGCATCAGCGCGGCTATAGGCCCGGTCGTCATTCCCTTTTTGCGAAGACTGAAATTCGGGCAGACGGAGAGAGAGGAGGGGGTGGCTTCCCACCTGAAAAAGGCAGGGACCCCGACCATGGGAGGAGTGATTTTCCTGGCGGCTGTGCTGGCTGCTTCGCTTTTTTACGCGGCAAGGTATCCGAATATCATCCCGGTGATGATCCTGACCTTCGGGTTTGGACTGATCGGATTTCTGGACGATTACCTCAAGGTGGTTCTTCGGCGGTCTGACGGCCTTCTGGCCTGGCAGAAATTTCTGCTGCAGCTTCTCTTCACAGGATTGTTTGCTCTTTATCTGACCTTCCGGACCGGCCTTTCTCTGGAAATCCGGCTTCCCTTTACCGGCGGAGCGATGGCTGACCTTGGCCTGCTTACTTATCCGGTTCTGTTTTTCGCGGTGATCGGAACGGTCAATGGAGTCAATTTCACAGACGGCCTGGACGGTCTGGCTTCCACGGTGACACTGGTAACCGCCGTATTTTTTACTGCGGCTTCCCTGATCACAGGGGACGGCGTACATCCGATTTCTTCTGCAGTGGCCGGGGGTCTGATGGGCTTTTTGCTCTATAATGCCTATCCGGCCCGGATCTTTATGGGGGATACCGGATCTCTGGCTCTGGGAGGCTTTGTCGCAGGCATGGCCTACTGTCTGAGAATGCCGCTCTTTATCCTGATCATCGGCGTGATCTATCTGGTGGAAGTACTCTCCGTGATGATTCAGGTTTCGTATTTTAAGCTGACTCACGGAAAACGGATTTTCAAAATGGCTCCGATCCATCATCATTTTGAGCTTTGCGGATGGTCGGAGACAAGGATTGTGGCGGTTTTTGCGATCATTACGGCTGTGATGTGCCTGATCGGCCTTTTGGCGTTGTAAGGAGACAACCTATGACGTCCCACAGGACGTCGGTAAGTCGGTTATCTGCAGCAAAAGCAGCTGTAGAGAGGAGGAAAAACGGATGGATCTGCAGGGAAAAAGGGTGCTGGTGTATGGGGCAGGGAGAAGCGGAATGGGCGCCGTTTCGCTTCTGCTCAGCCGGAGCGCCCTTCCGGTGCTGTTTGATGAAAATGAAAGCCTGGATGAAGCCGATGTGCGGGAAAGGCTTCTGAACGAAGCTCAGGCAGATGAGGAAGCTTCGGAAACGGATCTGAAGCGTGGGGCTGATGCACTTGTGATCTGCGCCGGTAAGGTCAGCGATGAATTGCTTGACAAACTGGACATCGCGGTTCTCAGCCCCGGGGTTCCCTGTGACAAGCCTCTCGTGCAGGAGCTTTACCGCAGAGGAATTCCCGTATGGAGCGAGATCGAGCTGGCATGGAATGAAACCAGAGGAGAGACCCTGGCGATCACCGGAACCAACGGCAAGACAACGACGACAGCCCTCCTGGGAAAGATCATGGCAGATGCAAGACCATCTGTTTTTGTCGTCGGAAATATCGGGACGGCATGGACAGGGCAGGCACCGAAGACCCGCCCGGACAGCGTGACGGTGGCGGAGGTCAGCAGCTTCCAGCTCGAGACCATTCACCGCTTCCACCCGAAGATCAGCGCGATTCTGAATATCACGGAGGATCATCTGAACCGCCATCACACGATGGAGGAGTATGCCCGCGTCAAGGAGCGCATTGCCATGAACCAGGATTCCGGGGACGTATGTGTGCTGAACGCGGAGGATCCGTACCTCAGGCAGTTTGGGAAAGAACTCGAAGGCGGACCGAAGGCTGCCTGGTTTTCCAGCGCTTCTATCCTGGAGGAGGGGGCGTTTCTGAAGGACGGATGGATCATCATCAGAGATGGTCAGAAGGAATACCCGCTTGTACGCACCCAGGAGCTGAAAATCCTCGGAACCCACAATTACGAAAATGCCATGGCAGCTGCCCTGATGGCCTATTATGACGGCGTCCCTCTGGAAAGCATTCAAAAGAGTATGCTGGAATTCACCGCCGTTCCGCACCGGATAGAATATGTGGCGGAAAAGAGAGGTGTTGTGTATTACAACGACTCCAAGGGAACCAATCCGGATGCGGCAATCAAGGGAATTGAAGCGATGAACCGCCCGACTTATCTGATCGGAGGAGGATACGACAAAGGGTCTTCCTATGATGAGTGGATACAGGCCTTTGGAGGGAAGGTACGTAAGCTGATTCTGATCGGCCAGACAAAGGAAAAGATCCGCGATGCGGCTCTGAAAAACGGATTTGAGGACGTCCTTTTGTGTGAGGACCTGGAGGAAGCCGTGGCGAAGTGTGCCTTACTTGCACAGCCTGGTGATGCCGTCCTGTTGTCCCCGGCCTGTGCCAGCTGGGGACAGTTCGATAATTACGAACAAAGAGGCGATCGGTTTAAAGAAATGGTAAGGGCACTGGAGGAATAGACTGACTGAATCGTTACGCATTGCGGTATGATTCCGGCAGGGAGGAAATATGGGAAGGATTTCAGGCCTTGGGACGGTAAAAGCGGTGATCAGGATATTGACAGCCGCACTGCTGGTGTTCGTCATTTTTGCTGCTCTGCATTTCCGCACGCAGTCTATAGAGGTCATGGGAAGCTCTCACTATTCCGAGGAGGAAATCATCGAGATGACGCTTAAGGGACCAGCTTCTTATAATACTTTGCTGGCCCCGGTGCTTCTGGGACGGGAAAGCCCGGAGGGAATTCCTTATGTGGAAGGGATCCGGGTCTCGAGGGTGGACGCCCACTCGCTGAGAATCACAGTGAGGGAACATACGGCGATCGGATGCTTTGCTTACCTGGACAGCTACATCTATTTTGACCGGAACGGGTCGATGGTGGAAGGCAGCCGGGAACGCGATACCTCGCTCCCCTGTTTTTCGGGGATCAAAGCTGAAAGGGTGGAGCTGAACTCAAGGCTGGATATCGGGAGCAATGCGATCCTGGATTCAGCGGTGATCCTCGCTTCGGTTTTTCAGAAAGCCGGGCATCTGCCCGATGACATCCGGTATGATGAAAACCTTCGCGCTGTCCTGCAGTACGGAGATATCGAGGTGATTCTGGGAAATGAGACCTTCCTGGAGGATAAGGTGCTGCGTATTCTGGCCATCCTTCCGGAGCTGGAAGGAAAAAAGGGAACGCTGCACGCCGAGAGCGTCACGGAAAAGAACAAAAGGATCACCTTTGACCAGATCTTTACCTATGAGGACTGGCTGGGAGGCTATGAAAGCGACGGGACCTACAATGGAGAGGGACAATACGACGCGCAGGGCAATTTTGTCGGTCCTGCTCCGAAGGGAATCCTGATTCCCTCGATCTTTTCGGTTACCGGAGAAGGCTCGGACGAACCCTTTATCGGAGGGCAGGTCAGGACCCCGGCGGAGGATGAGAAAAAAGAGGAAAAGCCTGCTCAGGATTCTCAGGAAAGCCGGACAGGCCAGGAAACCGGGACACAGGACACGGCAGGAAACAGTACCTCTTCGGGAAACGGAAATTCCGCGTCAACGGAAAGCACAGACGCCTCGAATGCTTCCCCGGATTACTCGGCTGTCCTTGATCCAGACGGAGACGGCATTAATGATTACACAGGGGAGCTGATGACCGAGACAAATCTCCAGGATATTTCGTATCTGGATGAGGATGGAGACGGACTGAATGACTTTACCCTTCAGCCTCTGGATCTGGCCGGATTATCCTCTCCGTCCGGTACTCCCGGCGGCGCTTCCCCGGGCGGCGGTACGGACAGCAGCCTTCAGGAGGGGTACAACCAGGGAAACGGGGATGAGAATTCCGGAAACGGATATGACAGCTCCTCCAGCGGGAACTACAGCCAGGGAAACGGTGACGGAGATTCCGGAAACGGATATGACAGTTCCTACAGCGGGAGCTACAGCCAGGGAAACGGTGACGGAGATTCCGGAAACGGATATGACAACTCCTACGGCGGGAGCTATGACCAGGAAAACGGAGACGATAATTCCGGAAGCGGATATGACAGCTCCTACGGCGGGGGCTACGACCAGGAAAACGGAGATGAGAGTTCCGGAAGCAGATATGACAGCACCTACGACGAGGATGACAACTCAGCCTATACGGACTACGGCCAGGATGACTACCTGGAGGAAGATGAGTGGTGAACAGCAGAGGATTTTCGTTACAATTCACGGCCTAACCCTTCCCCGTGCGTGAGGTGAATGGTACCCTAGAAATGGCCATCCGCAGGCGTCGGTACTTAGTGAGTGCAAGCCGAAGGCGCAGCA
>CACZQU010000274.1 GCA_902783305.1 uncultured Lachnospiraceae bacterium
CGGCATCATTTCCGGCCATTGGCGCATTCTCCGCGCCCTGCTCCTCTTTCTTATATTCCCACTCCTCTGCCTCCACAATCTCTACATTTTCACAATAATCAAAGGAATCCGTTTCTGTTTTCACCGCGCCGCAGAGGACTGCTTTTTCCAGTGCATGGCAATACTCGAAGGCTCTTGACTCCAGCTGGCTGTCCTGTGCACAGATGACCTGCTTCAAATCGTCACAATATCCAAAGGCTCTGCCTCTGACCATCACCTCCGGCCCGATCAGCAGCTGATCAACTACTTCGCAATAACTGAAAGCACATTTCTCCACCTCAACCCCGGATGGAATCTCTACCACCGAGGGCAGCAGCGCATAACTGAACGCGTCTTTCCTGATTATCACATTTTCAGGGAGATGAAGCTCATCTTCTATGTCGCAGTATTCAAAGGCTCTCTCCCCGATGGTTTGCACCCCGTCAGGAATCGACAAGGCTTTCATCTTTTTATAGGTGAAAGCCTGATATCCGATATCGGTGACCGGATATCCATCGATTTGCTCCGGTACCTCAATCACGTCTTCGAGCCCGGTATACCCGGCGATGGTGATCGTCTGATTATCCTCATTGACATAATAATGATAGTCCCCTGCGTCGATTACTTCAGGGAAGAGCGAATCCGGATCGGTTTCATCCGAAAGGTAATTCTCCGGATCGGTTTCTTCCGTGAGGTGATTCTCCGGATCGGTTGTATCTGAACGGGAAGCATCCGGGTCAGATGCAAATTGTCCCTGGATATCGATGTCCTGCAGGAAATCCTCTATCACGGATACGAGATCATCCCATCCATCCGGCATATCTGCGTCATAATCCCTGTCCGGAGCACCCGCCTGTGCATACCCCCCAAAAGACATCACTATAGCTAACGTTAACATAATCATCCATAACTTCTTCATGCTGATATCCTCCGTTATTCTGTTTCGCTATACATGTGCCAGTCCGTATTGTCAGTCCTTCTGAAATCCTGAAATCATTGTATCTCAAAGAGCTTTTCTTTTCAACAGGAACCGTTTCCGTGCCTTCCCATTGGTTCCATGGGGTGCTGTTCACCAGGTCAGGCTGATAAAAGGCAGACCATCCACTGAAGTGAATGGTCTGCTGCCTGTTCAAAGCCGTATTTACGCCTGTTTATTTCTGACGTACTGAAGTCAGTCTGATTACTCTTGCCTTTTCAACAATCAGCAGCCGCTCTATGTCTCTCTCCGGATACTCCGATGTGAGCAGCAGCCATCGCTTATTCTTCAGCCAGATCTTCCAGCCAGTGGAAGCTGCCGGTCTTCACCACATCTTCTCCATAAATCGTCTGCCAGTCCTCCTTCATGGAAATCACATTGTACCCTGACTCCTCCCACCGCTCACGCAGTTCTTCTTCTCCTGCATCTCCATATTCCCTCACATCATCGTCTGCTATTAACATAAATGCCAGACTTTTATATGGGTTATCGTAGATCGTGTAATTATGCATACTCACATCACCGCTGCTGTTGCCAAATGACAGCACCGGATGGCGGCCTATTTCCTGGGCAATCTGGGTTACTTTATTCTTTTTGTAGTTATAGACCATCGCCTGCTCCGTGCGGATAAGCGCATCTCCCTCTTCATAATCGCCCGCTTTTTCCGGCTGTTCTTCCCGCTCCGGATCTGTCTGCTCTACCACCCGTAATTCCACATCTGTTCCGATAATATTCTCATAGGGGATATCGATCTGGCCTTCCCTCACCAATGTACGGCAGACGAAGCGGTCATTGCCGGAGCACAAAAACACCTCGAAGTCATTACTCTGAAGATAATCTAAAAGAAGTTACAGAAAAGACGATTCCCAGGTTGATCAGCGCAGCAAATGTCGATTTATATCTTTCTGTACTGGTCATCATAATTGGTACTCCTCTATGAACGTTTCATTTCATCCTCATTTCCACAGGTCGACAGCATGATGAAACCCTCATATGGATCGTCTTCATCAGTCTCTGCGGGCGCATCCCCATAGCCTGCTCCCGGGAAAAACGTGAGTTGGCAGATCCTCCTCCCCCTGCTTTTCCTCATAGCATATCATATCTGCAATGAACTCTGAAGCCCGTCCATTTCCGTAAGCGGCACACTTTCGGCACATCCTGTCATAGACATCCTGATGATCCAGTATTTCTGAAAAACCCTGGTATACGGATTCTTCTTCCGTTCCGATCAGGCGTATGGATCCGGACTGGATTCCTTCGATCCGCTCTGTATGTTTTCTCATCACGAGGACCGGACGTCCCCAATAGGAACATTCCTCCTGAATCCCGCCGGAATCGGTCAGGCAGACATAACATCTTGCTTCAAGATTATGCCATACCATGACATCCACTGCCTCGAGAATGTGTATCTGCTCACAATCCGCGAATTCCTCCGCTGCTGTGTTGGACACTTCCGGGTTTGCATGAACAGAAAGAACCGCCCTGCAGCAAGGATGTTCTTCGAGAACCCGCCGGATTGCCCGGAACATCCTGTGTAATGGCATACCGATATTTTCACGCCGATGGGCGGTAACCAGGACCAGTTTTCCCCGGGATGCCCAATCCAGCTCCGGGTGCCGGAAATTTTCCTGATAAGTATACCGAAGCGCATCAATCCCGGTATTTCCTGTCATGAAAATCGATGCCGGATCTTTTCCTTCCAGGAGAAGCTGGTCTGCAGCATATTTCGTTGGCGCAAAATAATACCGACTGACCAAGTCAATTGCCTGCCGGTTGAATTCCTCGGGAAACGGGCTCTCCAGGTCATGCGTTCGTAGTCCTGCTTCGATATGACCGACCGGAATCTTCAGATAAAAAGCAGCCAGAGCAGCTGAAAATGCTGTACTGGTATCCCCATGAACCAAAATGAGATCCGGTGCTTCTTTCATCAGGATGGGCTGCAGTCCCGTTATGACGGCTGTCGTAATGTCAGAGAGGGTCTGACGATCTTTCATTATTTCCAAACGGTAATCCGGCTGAATCTGAAAGAAATCCAGAACCTGACGCAGCAGATGATGATGCTGACCCGTAACACAGACAAGCGTGGATACCTCAGGCCGTTTTCGAAGCTCTATGACAAGGGGGCACATCTTGATCGCTTCCGGCCTGGTTCCAAAGACCAGCATCACTTTTTTCATTGTTCCGGTTCCTTCCGTTCTTTCCTGATGATTTTTTCCATTCGCCGTCTTGTCATCTGCTTTGCCATACTGAATCTGCCAGCTCCGGAAAACGCAGTCTCCCATGCTTTATATGCCTTTTCACGATTGGGAATTTCCGCATATGCGTAAGCGATCCTCATCCATTGTCTCCGGTACAGCCTCTCTTTTCCGGAAAGATCTTCTCCGAATCTCTCCACCATGGCTTCCATTCCTTCGATATATCCTTGAAGATTGTCGGTCAGTTGTTCCCCTTCATGTTCATGGTAAACAGCAACCGGTTCCGGCGTACAGGCAACAGGGTATCGTTTTGCCAGCCGAAGATAAAGGTCATAGTCTTCCATGTATAATCTGGATGGATCAAATCCACCCAGTTCATCCAGACAGGCTTTGCGAAACATAACAAAGGATGGATATCCGATCCAGTTTCCGCCCAGAAGCTTTCTGTATACGTTTCCCCGTTCCAGCCTGCAGCGCATCCGGCATTCTTCCCCGGTCTGATCCTTCCGGATCCATCCGCCTCCATAAATCAGGCCTGGCTCCGGCTTGCCGAAGCGTCCCGCCTTTTTAAAAGCGTGTAACTGCAAGGCTGTTTTTTCCGGAAGCCACTCGTCATCATCATCCAGATAGGCAATATATTTTCCGGCCGCATAGGCCAGTCCGGTATTGCGTGCGGCAGAGAGCCCTTTACAGGTGGGATGGGGGATATACAAAACATTTTGGTCCTGAAAAGCAGAAGCCAGATTACGGATTTCTTCTCTTCCGGGGAACTCCTTGTCACTGTCATCCACAATAATAATCTGCAGCAGCGGACAGGTTTGTGCCAGTACACTGGAAAGAGCCCGTTTCACCATCTTTGTTTCTCTGTTGTGAGTGGTGATCACTGCTGTAACCTCACGGATCGTATCATCTCTGATGGCAATCATAATGGATTTATTCCGCAAGCCGCTGGCAGGCTTTGATATTCCGCAGAAGCTTCAGCTCGTCATCCTTGTCAAGAGCCAGGTATCCTGCCGCATATTGACGGTATTTAAACTGCGCGTTAGCCAGAAACAACGTTTTCATCATCCGGCAATGGTCATTCGCGACATGATAGACATTATCATACAGGGCAAAATTTATCCCGTAACAGGTCGGACAATTTCCACTGATCGGACATTCCCTGCATTTTTCATCCAGATCCGCCTTTTGTAAAGGACAGGAAAAGTCCATGCGGCTGGCCGCTTCCGCCTTTTCCTTTCCGATACAGAGCGGAGCAAACGCATGGCAAGGATAGCAGCGTCCATCCTTGTCATAGGATTTCATCAATGGACCAACGCCGCAGAATCTTTTGGGATTTTCAGCATAGGGATTCAGGTCCAGAATGGCCTGATCCAGGAGTGTCGCAGGCTTCAGATCCGGATGCTCCATATAATAATCGATCAATACTGCCAGCTGTCCGGCCAGAATTTCGGGACTGTTCTTTTCCCATGGAATGCCATATCCCAGGTTCGCGGATACCTGAAATCCTGTTTCATGAAGGCTGATGACGCCTTCTGCCAGATCCGGCAGGGTCCTTTCTGTCACGGTCATCTTTGCAAACGGATATTCCTTTTGAAAAAAACCGATGTCGATCTGGTCATAGGAATTGCATCTGTTTGCATTGTGCATCTTGCGGCTGCCATCCAGACTTAAATAGACCTCCATGCTGTCCTGATTTTCATGCAGCCATTCTGCGATCTCCCCATGAACCAGTGTTCCATTTGTCGTTGCAAATCCAAACCAGCCTTTTTGCCATTTATTGTCTTTCAGATAGGAATGAATCTTTCGTATGGTATCAAACGCCAGAAAAGGCTCTCCGCCAAAATAATAGATACAGACGAAATCGGATCCGTCATCTACGGTCATCTCATGGTCTACAATCTGAAGAGCCATGTTCAGATCCATGGCCGTATTCTCTTTATTATGTTCATAGCAATAAACGCAGGATAAATTGCAGGTGTTTGTCAAAGTCAGAATAACTATTTTTGTATTCGGCTGATTCATAAACCGATCCAGATTTTTCCTCATTTCTATTCCTCTGCTCTCTGAGCGAAAGCTTCCGCTTTGTATGAGCATGAACGCTCTGACCCGCTGAAAAACCGGAACCGGAGCGTGATCATCTTTTCGGCCGGGTGGAAAACGAAAGCCTGTGTCTTCGTTTTCCCCCGGCCTGTGGGCTGACTAAACCATTTCACAGGATTCCGGCGGATGGCCTGTCGGTGCCATCAGCCATCAATCCCATGCCTGGCAGTATCCTCTGTGACAGCCGCTGAAATTCAGCTCTCCGGAAAGATCCTCCGAAACGGCGGCGCCTTCCTTTACCAGACACTTCATCCTCTCGTCGATGGAATCGAGTATGGTTTCGTCTAAAACGAAGCTTTTCTCTGCTGAACTCATTTTGTACTCCTTTCTCCTTTTTCAAAAGGTACCAGCAGGTTGACAATAGTTCCTGTATGATGATCCTTTGCAGGGAACATCCTTTCATCCATTCCTGGTAAAATACAGATTGAGGGAACGCCGGCCGCAGGGTTCAAGTCCAAATGCTGTCCCCTCGAACCAGACCTCCGGATGCATTCGATACCAGTCCCGGACCCGGAAAAGTGTCCGGGACAACGTATCTCCATCCGAAAAAAAGGGGGATTCCACCGGCAGCTGCAGATCCTTGTACCGCCGCAGGTAGATTTTACATTTCACGTCCTGTTTTCCGGTATCCAGTCCGACCATCCAAAATGCGGCCCCCGTGTTTTTCCTCACAAAATCTGCATGCTCCAGAAGAGCATCATACTCCGTGGAGATTTGTCCGTGGAGCTGCTGAAACAATTCCTGGCTTTGGGAGGAAAAATAATATTTTACCGTGTTCAGTTTCCCGTTCTCATATGCCAGTCCCAGATGACAAAGCCATATTTCCCTGTCCTTCCGGTGTATCGATTCGTTTTCCTTCTTTACGAAGCAGCCGTAAGCCTCTGCCAGACGGCCATGCTTAAGAAGTTTGTCTCTGAGCATACGGACTTCTGATTCAATGGGAAAGATACGGTCTGTTTCCGCCAGCAGACTGCTGATATTTCTATGATTCCTGTTGCAAAGAGCGTAGTCAAACCGTTCCCGGCAATTATCCGATGGAAACCGTTCCAGTATTGTTTCCGCATACCTGAGCATATCCCGGTGAATCAGAAAATCGTAAAACGGTTCCGTGAAGACGAATGGGTCTGCTTCATGGTAAAGGCGGAACGTAACTTCAGGTGTATTCTCTTTACAGGAAAGGCATAAATAATCATAATCTGCTTTCCTGATGCTGGTTTCACAGTACCGGGAAAACCATTCATACTCTTACTCTAACGCATACATTTTACTCCTCTTTCCGGATCTGCCGAAATTCCGCTTCATGACTACAGGCATTCCAGTGCAGCCCGAAAAGCGGATGCAGACACATACCGTTTCCGGGGATCCGGTTCAATCGCTTTCATGACAGCTTCCGCCAGTCTGCGTCCGGAATCGATGGTTGCCGGACTGACCTGTGCTCCGATCCCTGCGATTTCAGCAGGATCTTCTGTCGGGGATCTGATCAGAATACGGGGAGGTGGAGGTGCTTCTCCACTTAAGCGCCGGAACAGGGCAAGGCTTCGTTCCTTATGAGTGAAGGAAACAGGATACAGCGGCTGAAAGGGAAGCCGGAAATCATTGATCATACGGTAAAGGATAAGCCCAAGAGAATATTCGTCCGACAAGGCCGAAAACGCATTGTCCCTGTATACCTCCGGAGCTGTATATGTTCCTGCTTTTTCCGGCATTTCATGTGCTTCTGCCATACTTTGCGCCATGCCGAAATCTCCGAGTTTATAGGCATCGGTCCGCACATCATAAAAAATATTGCCCGGGGCCAGATCACGGTGCAGAATTCCTTTTTTTTCACAGGATTCCAAGGCTTTGCACATATGGATGCCTATCCGGATTACTTCCGGAACTGTCAGCGGAACTTTACGGAAATGATCCTGGAGGGTTTCCAGTTTTTCCATGCGGATCAGCATTATCCATTCGTCTGTGCTTCCTGCCCGCAGACCTTCCTCACATTGTACGATATGCGGATCGTTATCAAACAGGCACAGCGTATCATATTCCCTCTCGGCCTGCCGGATGACGCTTTCCATATATGTGTGATAGCCGTTTTGATCAAAACCTTCCAGGCGCAGACGTTCGTCGGGAATCTTCTCTTCCGAAATAGAGATCACCTTCAGCGCCGCTGTTTCCTCCCCGCGATGGATCTGCCATACATCCCCATAGACACCGCTTCCAAGGCGATGATCCAGATACCATTCGCCCCAGAAGGGCTCCATTCCTTGAACCCGGGTTTCCGGAGAACCGGTGAGATCCGTGTCCTGTTCTCTGTTGTAAGCTTTATTCTCCATATTCTTCCAAAATCTCATCCTCAACAATCCTGTCAAGATCGATGCTGTCAAAAAAACGGCGGCTGTTTCGGGACCAGTTGTCATAATCCAGGGAAAGGGTCTCCAGCGCTTTTTCAATTTCTGCCGGATTTCTCTCACAGCAGATTCCCATCCGGTACCGGGAAAATGGCACTTCCAGACCGGGAACCCGTGTTCCCAGCATAGGCAGCCCAAATGCTGCATACTCGAAGATTTTATTTGGCGCACAGTAGAGTGCGTTCAAAGGGGAATAGTGGAACGCTTCTTCCGGAATATAAGGCAGAATTCCGAAGTCTGCGTTTCGGGTAATTGATAAATGCATCGGGGGAGGCAGAAAAGGAATGTATCTTACTTCCGGAAACCGGCTGCGGAATTTTCTGCAAAGATCATTCTCTCTTCCCATGATATACAGGCAGTAATGCTTCCTGTTTCTCCGTACTGCTTCTGCAAATGCGCTTAAGTCCCGGTCCGTTTCAAATACGCCCTGATAAAGAAGGATTTTCCTCGTCTCAGCACGCATTTCTTCTTCCAGCTCAAGGATCCGCTTCTGATCTGTATCTGATCCGCCGGAACCGCTTTCGAGCTCATAGGGCTTATTGGGCAGGACGACAGGCCGCCTGTCCAGCTTCCACCAGGCCTGCTGAATGCAGGCACGGTTGTACTCCGGAACGACCACCTTCCATGCTTTTCTGGCATATGCTTCGATATGAAGCATGATTGTATTCTGGTATGGAAAGAGTGGAATATCCTGTATAAGCTCCAACAATTGCATGATGTGGCAGTGCTCCAGCACTTCCTTCCCGAGCTCCCGAACGGTGCAGTCGGTTGTTGTCCAGAGAATATCGTGATTCGCCATCTCGCTCCGGACGATCCGCCGCAGCTCTTTCTGAAACCTGCCATGCAGAAGAAGCTCCCCTGCGGCAGTTCTCCGTCTGGGGGAATGAATCTGTATCATGCGGATATTCCCAGAGGAAATACTAATATGACCTGGGTCGTCTTTGGCGATCAATGTTACGGCATGTCCGTTGTGAAGCAGATTTTGCAGCAGACTTAGAACAGGAGGGAAAAGACTGACCTCATGACAATGGACAAGTAAGATTTTCTTTTTTCTGTTCATACTTTTTCTCCATTATAACCTCACCGTTGGTTTTCGCTTCAGATCAGATGCAGTTTTACAGGAGGAGAGGAGAAGGTTTGTAAACCCAATAGCGTATTACAGCAGATGTGTCTGGATCAGTTATCGTTACAAGGTGTTTTTTATTTCATCCTCGTTTCCACAGGTCGACAGAACCAAAGACTTCACCCATCTTTCCCTTCAATGCCATCATCACCTTCCTCTGATATGCCCGTTTTCCTCATTTTCCGCTCCCAGGCAGTATACGTGACCATAAGCCAGACACTGCATGTCATCAGATCTGCTGACTGTGAAGCCTTGTTTTCCCGCGGTTCCGGAATAATATGATTTAATTATACCCGAAAAGGACTCCCTTTGCAATTTGAAAAGGCAGGACTTATCCGTGCTATACTGTTTTACCTGGAAAAAGTGATTTATCTTTCTTAATCCGTTTTTAATGGTTCTTAAAAGACATTCTCATCTTCAGGAAGTATGATATACCCATCACAAGGAAATACCGTTTCCACACAAAGACAAAACACAAAGACAATATTCCCTCCAGGAGGGAAGAAAACCGGAAAGGAAGGTCAGGAAAATGGATATCATGGAAAAAGTGGAACAGTTGACAGCCAAAGCTGATATCTCTTACGAAGAAGCGAAAGCTGTTCTCGAGGAAGCCAACGGGGATCTGCTCGATGCGGTCATTCTGCTCGAGCAGCGTGGGAAGATCAGAAAGCCGGAGACGGAGTTGATTCAATATGCTGGTGAATCCATCTCCGATGAAAATCCGGCAGCAGGAGAAAAGACCAGAAGCGATGATCATATAAAGGAAGGAGCCCGAAAAATGAAGAACGCGATACGAAAGATTGTCAATGTGCTCAGGAACAATACCTTCCATGTGTCCAGAAAAGGGGAAAGCCTTTTTAGTGTATCTGCATGGGCATTTGCCCTGATTCTCCTGTTCTTCTGGCACACGGTCATCCCGGTTATGATCATTGCTCTTTTCTTTGATGTGCGGTATTCTTTCACCGGAAAGGATGATCTGACAAAGGCAAACCAGTTCATGGACAAAGCCGGCAGTATTGCGGATGAAGTGTGTGGTGAATTCAGGTGATATCACTGGGGTACCGCCGGTGACAATGGAACCGAAGGTGCTGCGCGAGCAGTGAAGCTTCCGCTTCAGTCACATTTCAAAAAGAACCGGAAGGGTGGATAATGATCATCCAGCCTTCCGGTTCTTTTTGTCATATGATCACAGTGTAAGTGCTGTGATACCAGCTTTCTTCGCAATACTTGAATATGCTGTGAAGGTTACTATTCAGCCGTCCCTGAAAATGCGCTTATCTGAACGTCATGCTCGCATGTAAGGGCAGATAAGCGCATTTTCAGGTGAC
>CACZQU010000275.1 GCA_902783305.1 uncultured Lachnospiraceae bacterium
TACGAGTGCTTCATACGGCAGACGAAAACCCCGGAGGGCGTAATCCTCCGGGGTTTTCTCGCTCAGTAACGTTGAGCCCGTGAGGTTCCGCTGCCCATATATGATACATATCCCATAGAACAGATAGAATTAAATACTTGACAAGATCAATACAGAGTGGTAACATAACCATATCTTTTCATTGATTCACCAGAGAATGGCTTCCGAAGCGGGATATTCCCGCAGGTGAAGCTTCTCTTTTACCATTGTTTCTGGCACTCGACAGAATCGATTGCTAACAACATGGAACGATCTCGAGATACCACACGGCAGCACATACAGAAAGGCCGGCTGATGAAAAGAAAGAAAAAGGAAACATGGACCATCCTGGATGCCGGAAAGTGGCTCTCAACCCTTCTCGGAGGAAATCCGCCGGGACACAGCCCCAAGGTGCCGGCAGAAAGGATGCTCCAGGAAAAAATGAGGAGGAGAAGTATGGCAGTTTTACCAGTTTATAATATAATGGCCGTTCCTGACGGAAATATCTATTTCAAGACGGACTATTACCGCACCATGACCGGCCGGACTCCCGCCAAGGATGAAAGAGTCATCCTGATTGTCATGAAGGAAGCCCGGTCCAGAGAAGACCTGACGGAGGACAGCTTCTATCCCGTCGGGCTGATGGGAACCATCGTGGAAGTCAACAGCGACGGGTATCTGGTCATCCACTGCAAGGACAGGGTAAACCTGGAGGAGGTGACCGTCTTCAGGGATCACAGCATTGATCTGTCGATTTCCCGGAGAAAGGATATTCAGGACCTGGACGAGGAAAGCGCCTCCCGCCGTCTGAATGCATTAAAGCTTCGTCTGGGAAAAATCTCGGAAAAATATCAGTGGTCGGTCATGATCCGCAGCTATCTGTCCCGCTGGGACTCCATAGGACAGATTGCGTGTGCCATGTCGCCCTGGATGGTCAATACCAATAAGGAAAGATATGAGATTCTCGCCGAGGACAGCCTGGAGCTCCGGTTTGAAAAGCTGGAGAAAATGCTCTACGAGAATCTGGAGATGAACGATGTGAAGCAGAACGCGAAATCCGCCCAGGAGCAGGATTATCAGAAAATCTACCGCGAGTCTGCCATCAAGAAGCAGATGGACTATCTGCAGAAGGAGCTCGACGAGCTCCATCCCGAAAACGTCACCGATCTTCGGCGGCTGGAGCTGCGCCTGGAAGAGTCGGAGATGAATGACACTGCCCGCAAGGAAGCCGGCAAGGTACTGGGACGTCTCAAACAGGAGGGAAACAATTCTCCGGAATACGGGATGCTTTTCGACTACCTGGATTACCTCCTTTCCCTTCCGTGGAAAAAGGAAGAATTCCAGGACATTTCGCTGGGCAGGGCGGATAAGATTCTCTCTGAGGATCACTATGGCCTGGAAAAGGTGAAAAAGAGAGTGATCCAGCAGATTGCGGTGATGAACCTGCGCCGCAGGCAGTCCGGCTCGATCCTGCTGTTCGTCGGCGCGCCCGGCACCGGCAAGACCAGCATCGGCCAGGGAATCGCCAGGGCGCTGAGCCGGGAATACGTCCGGGTCAGCCTGGGCGGCGTGAGAGATGAAGCCGACATCCGCGGCCACCGCCGTACCTACATCGGATCCATGGCAGGAAGAATCATGGACGGCATCGCCAAAAGCGGGGTTTCCAATCCGGTCATGGTACTCGACGAGATCGACAAGCTCTCCGCCTCCTACAACGGTGATCCGGCAAGCGCCCTCCTCGAGGTCCTTGACCCCGAGCAGAATTTCAGCTTTACGGATCATTATCTGAATGTCCCCTATGACCTGTCGGATGTGTTCTTCATCTGTACGGCGAATACCATTGATACCATTCCCGAACCCCTTCTCAACCGTATGGAAGTGATTCAGTTCCAGGGCTACACCCCCATGGAGAAATTTGAAATTGCCCGGCGGCACCTGATCCCGAAATCGAGGGAAGCGGTCGGCCTTACCGGGGAGGACGTACAGATCAGCGATGACGCCCTGAGACTGACGATATCCGATTATACCCGGGAAGCAGGCGTCCGCGGCCTGAAAAAAAGGATTGACATGATCTGCCGCAGTGCAGCGGTGGAATTTGTGAAAATGGACACAGAAGAAAAGGAGAGAACGGAATCGGAAGAAACGACGCCGGGAAATGCGAAAGAAACAGAAAATCAGAAGTCCGAAAAGCCGTGCGTCAGTGTCACGGTAGAAAATCTCCGCGATTTCCTGGACACGAGACCGATGCACCACGGGCTGGTACCAGAGAAAACCAATCCCGGCATTGTGACCGGGCTGGCCTGGACAGCCGCCGGCGGGGAGATCCTTTATATGGAAACCCTGTTCACTCAAGGCAGCGGAAAGGTCTGCGTCACCGGCCAGCTGGGCGACGTCATGAAGGAATCCGCCCAGCTGGCAGTGAGCCTGGTCAAATACATCTTCCCCGAGAAAGCAGAGCTCTTTGAGAAAAATGACCTGCATATCCATGTACCGGACGGAGCAACGCCCAAGGACGGACCAAGCGCAGGCATCACCCTGACCACAGCGATAGCCTCCCTGGTCAGCGGCATAGCGGTAGATCCCGCGGTAGGAATGACCGGTGAAGTTTCCCTGCAGGGAAATGTGAAACCGATCGGCGGACTCCCGGAAAAGCTGATGGCCGCACAGAGAGCCGGAGTGAAACGGGTCTTCATCCCCAGGGAGAACGAAGAAGACCTGAGGGATGTTCCGAAGGAAGTGCTGGACCAGATGGAAATCATTCCCGTGGAGGAAGTGGAGGAAGTCCTGGAGCAGCTGCAGATCCGCATCGCCGCACCCAGGCTGAAAGCCGTATGAGGAAAGCTGCATGATAAGAAAACCGCGGGCGATTGGTGTGCCTGCGGTTTTCTCTGTCAGCTGTTGCGCTTCCCGGGCCGCAATGAAAAAAGCCTTTACAAGCCTGATGGATTCTCTTATAATCACGGGTTAGGAATAATAGGCAAACATGATGAAAGGAAGGTCTTTTCAATGGAAAAAGAGCAATACCAGGAATACTACAAAAGCGTTTACCGCCATTCCCTCGCCCATATCCTGGCGAAATCCGTGATCGAGATTTTCGGCAGAGAAAACGTGCAATACGCGATCGGGCCGCAGATTGCGGATGGGTTTTATTATGATTTCCTTCTTCCCCGCACGCTGACCAACGATGA
>CACZQU010000276.1 GCA_902783305.1 uncultured Lachnospiraceae bacterium
AATGCGCTTATCTGCCCTTACATGCGAGCATGACGTTCAGATAAGCGCATTTTCAGGGACGGCTGAATAGTAACATGATGATCAGGTTCTTACCGCTGTCTTCAGAGCAATCTCCATCATTTCATGGAAGCTGTCCTGGCGCTCGGCAGCGGACAGGGCTTCACCCGTAAAGATATGATCGGAAATGGTCAGAATCGAAAGAGCTTTTTTATGATTTGCCATGGCCGCAAGGTAGAGGCCTGCCGTCTCCATTTCCACGGCAAGAAGCCCCATCGCCTTCGCCTTCCGGTTCACTTCATGATCCGGATGGTAGAAGAAATCGGAGGTATATACGCTCCCGACATCAGCCCGCACTCCCAGCTCTTCCGCCGCGGCAACCGCAGCCCGAAGCATGCCATAGTCTGCTGTCGGTGCCGGTATTCCCGGAAGATCATATGAGGTAATATATCCGGAATTCGTAGAAGCGGTCATGGCGATGACGACGTCTCTGACATGGACATCCTCCTGCAGGCCTCCCGCTGATCCGACCCGGATCACGGATTCCACGCCAAAGAAATTGAACAGCTCGTACACATACAGTCCCAGGGAAGGAACTCCCATTCCGGAGCCCATGACCGATACCTCTTTTCCTTCGTATAATCCGGTATATCCATACATATTACGGACATCGTTGAAAAGAACCGCGTTTTCCAGATAATGATCCGCAATATATTTCGCGCGAAGCGGATCTCCAGGCATCAGGACGCATTTTGCCACATGGGTGCCTTCCTTGAGTTCGATACAAGCGGATGGTGAAGCTGTCATCATTTTTTTCTCCTCTCTGTTATCAACGTGAATGATCGTTACTGTTCAACCCGGAAAAGCATAAGAATCTGCCCTTACGATGACACGCGGCGGACAGCTTCTTATGCTTTGCAAAAGGCCAGATCGTAACGGATGATCAGTATTTCGGGTGCCATACAATGATCGGTGTTCTTTTTGTCTGCTCCTTGTCAGCCTTTTACTCCTCCGCTCGTCAGTCCGCTGGTGAGATGCTTTTCAATCGCCATAAAGAGAATGATGACCGGGATTGTGGCAAGCAGGGAGGCGGCAAACAGATACTGCCATTCTATCATATTGAAGGAAGAAAACTGTGTTATCCCGACGGTAATCGGACGGTTGGATGCAGTAGAAACCAGTACGGTGGAAATCGTATATTCATTCCAGGAATTGATGAAGACAAAAATCAGAGTCGTCACAATTCCCGGCGCCGCCATCGGCAGCAGGATTCTCAGGAGCGATCCCACCGTAGAGCATCCGTCGATCCGCGCTGCCTGCTCCATCTCCGGGGAAATCGCGATAAAGGTTCCTCTCAGCAGCCAGACGGCAAAAGCCTGGTTAAACGCCGCATTCACAAACACCAACCCCAGCAGGGTATCATTCAGGTGAATCGTATTCATGAGCTGGGAAATCCCGATCAGAAGAACAACCGGAGAAAACATCTGGCTCATGATCACAAAGCCCAGAAATGCCTTTTTTCCCTTGAAATCCATCCTGGCCATCGCATACGCTGCCGGAATCCCGCACAGCATCGCAAGAGCAGTCGCTCCTCCGGCAATAATCAGCGAATTGGACAGATACCGGAGTACTCCTCTGTCGAGAATGTCCTTCAGGTTGCCAAAGATCCATTTCGTCGGCAGCAGATGCAGGAAATACATATCCAGTGTTTCCGCGTTGGAACGGAATGCTGTGATCAGCATGACATAATACGGATAAAGCGTCACTACACATACCACGGCGATCGTGACATACAGCAGCGTCCTGAGCAGGGTTCGCTTCCATTCCCCATGGCGGAGCTTTACCGCAGATAAAAAGCAAAGGAAAAAGCAGACCAGAAGGAGCCAGACCGCAGGGGAATGTGACATATCCAGGCTGCCTGCTGCCGTCTCGATTTTCTCTCCCATGCCGCCTTGAAAAAGATAGTCATCCAGCGCTTTAAAAAAGTGTTCCTTTCCTTCCTCCAGAAAGCCGTCCCTGTATAACCGGAGCTTTCGCCAGAAGGTATAGTTATTCAGGAGAATCAGTACAGGAACCGTGATCATGGTAAGCAGAGAAAAAAAGACCCCTGCGCTGCGAAAAAAACGGCTGCGTCTGTCCAGCTTCCGTATTTCCTGCCCTGCCGTACCAGCCAGGCCTGCCGCCAGGCACAACGCGCCCAGAAGAGCAAACACCACGGTCAGGCGTAATACCTGTGACGCCGGAAGACCGCTGCCGAAAAGAGACCACAGGTTCCTGTATATCACCTGATCCAGGGAAAAAGCCACCAGAGAGGTCGTCTCTCCCTTGGAATTGGTCCTTTCCGTCACGCTTTCACTGATCTTCACGTCAAGACCCTGTCTTTGGTATTCCTCCGCGGTTTCCTCCACTTCCTTCCTTGTCTCCAGGTATTTTTCGTCTCCCACAAAGGTGTTGGCTGATTTTCTGGTATAGACACTGGCGTGAAAAGAATACAACGGCAGGCAGTACATCCCGAAGGCCAGCAGAATCCCAAGAAAGTACAGTAAAAGCATCGCTCTGCCCTGTTTCCGGCTCATGCCTCCTCCTTTCTCATCACTGTCAGCATATACACCGAAGCGCATACACACAGGATCAGGAACCCAATGACGGACAAGGCGTTTGCCGGTCCTTTTTTCCGGTCATAGAAATTCAGCATGTAAAGATAGGTAATCATGGTGTCCGTCTTGTTCGCCGGAGCTCCCTTCGTAATGGTATATACGATCGGGAATGAATTAAACACATAAATGATATTGAGGACGGTGCTCACAGAAAGAGCCGGGCGGACCAAAGGAATCGTAATGGAGAAGAGCTTGCTCCAGAATCCCGCTCCGTCCACCGTCGCTGATTCGTAAAGAGCTTCATCAATGGACTGAAGCCCTGACAGCACGCAGAAGGTCACAAAGGGAATCGTCACAAAAATACCGACAGCACATTCCCAGATAAACTCCACCTGGTAGGATGATCTGAAGTTGATGGCTTCCTTGATCACTCCCAGATTGAGCAGGACATTATTGAGGCTTCCGTATTCATATTTTATGATGTAATTCCAGACAGAAGCCTGAATGACAAGAGACGTTGCCCAGGGAAAAATGAGAACAGAGCGGACGATTTTCCTTCCGTGGAATTTCTGGTTCAGTATCATCGCCAGGATAAATCCAGTCAAAGTGGATAAGCCGACAACAGACAGAACCCACCAGAAAGTATTCTTCATCACAATTCCAAATGCCGGAAGATGAACCGCTTCCCGGTAATTATCCCATCCTGTAAATCCGCCCACGACTCCTGCCTTTGAGATTTCACTGAAGGAAAGCCGGAAAACAATCGTAATCGGAAAAATCACAAACACCGCGATCAGAAGTATGCTTGGCAGCAGCCAGAGATAGGGTACCCATTTTTGTTTTCGTGTGGTAGTTTTCAAAACCAGATCTCCCTATAAAGAATAAAAACGGGCCCGGCAAAAATGCCAGGCCCGAAAAAGCCGAAGAATCCGTGCCTTACACTGTCTCAGCCAACCAGAGATTCCTGAAGGGCATCAAGCTCTTCCTGGATGTCGGCACCGGTAAGTGCGCTCTGCTCTGCAGCAATCACGCCCTGCTTCACCTGATCCCATTCCGCCTTGGCAGTCGGATAGAACTGGCAGCTTCCCAGAACATCCAGCCATGCTTCAAAGGAAGGATCCGAAGCAACCAGCGCCTCGACTGCCGAATTCACCGCGGGAAGGAAGCCCTCCATGCTGACCCAGCCGACATAGTTGTCAGGATCATAGAAGAATTGAAGGAATTTGCCGATGGCTTCGTTTCTGGCATCCTGATCCTCGGCGGAATCATCCCTGAACGCCATCACACGGTCCATGACGCCGACAGAGGAGGATTCTTTGCCTTCGTTGGCAGGAATCCCGACTGTCGCCATATTGATCTCCCCGCCCTTATCCGCCACGTAGGTCGGAAGGGAATTGGGAGCAATGACCATCGCCAGCTTGCCTGCGGCAAACATGTCCTGCAGGTCGTAACGGGTCTGCGTCGCCGGGTTGGGATTGGTAAAGCCATCCTTGACAAGACCAAGGGCAAAATTGATTGCTTCCGCGTTTTCCGCGGAGTTGACCGCCCATTCGCCTTCCTCATCGACAAATCCGCCTCCGTTGCCCCAGGTATAGTACGCAAACGCAGCCTGTCCTTCATCCGTGGTCATATCGATGCCCCACGGATAGATTTCTCCGTCATAGAAGTCCACGATCGCCTGGCAGGCATCCTCCAGCTCTGCCCAGGTCGTGGGAGGCTCAATTCCTGCCTCTTCAAAAATATCCACATTGTAATAAAGGGCACGGGCAGAAGCCAGATCCGGTACTGCCCAGACCGTGTCATCAATCACGGACTGATCGATAAAGGACGGGAAAAAGTCCTCATACAGCTCCTCCGGGCAATAGTCCTTCACCGGAAGGAGCAGGCCCTCATTGGCATAATTGGCAAATACGTCGATATTCAGGATATCGGGAGCATTGTTGTTTGCGATGCGGGTATCTACCTCGGTATAGACATCGTTCCAGGAAACGACATCGAGATTCAGCTTGATTCCGGGGTTGGCTTCTTCAAATTTCGCGACAAAGTTTGAACCGTCCATTCCGCTTCCAAGGAACCACTCCGTCGTATTCGGCCCATACTGGCAGATGATGACATCCAGAGTGATATCTTCTGCCTCCCCGGCGCTGACTGCCGTTACAGTACCGGCCAGAAGAGATCCCATGAGGGACAGCGCCAGACCCGCTGTCATCAGTTTCTTTCCAAATGTACCTTTCATCTCACACCTCTCCTTCCTGAAAAACCATCCAGGCTGCAGGATAAACGCATCAATTTGCAGGCATATGCCGCGCGTAGGGCGATGGCCCGAAATGACACGCTCTCGCTCGTCCTCAGCGTAGC
>CACZQU010000277.1 GCA_902783305.1 uncultured Lachnospiraceae bacterium
CGATACCTTTAATACCGAAGAACTCATTGGGCTCAACATCAAATATAGTAAACATTTGATATAGGTACTCAGGATCCGGGCGAGTCAGGCCGCACTCCCAGTTACGGATAGAACTTTTGGAAATCTGAAGGATGTCCGCAAGCTGGTCAGCGGATAAGCCGGCTCTGTTCCTAAAAAACTTAACTTTGGAACCATAAGTCTCAAAATTTCTGGCTTTGACTTCTTCGGGGGTCATTTTCTCCAGACCGGCGATAGTGCTATAACGTCCCATTTTCAAAACCTCCTCGTCAAAATAAGGGTGCGCAACCAACAGGCAAGATGGCGTGCGCCACAAATCGATCAGCAATAATGGTTTCGATAAGAAAAATATACTTTTCGCTTGCAATGCCATTATAAACCACAATATGTGGCTTTGTCAAGATAAAGCTTTGCACGTCCAAGAAGTTACGAACCATTAACATAATGTTGTAAACAATAAATTATCAGAAAAAAAGTAGAAACAAGGATTGACAAATAGACCGCTATAGCCTATAATCACGCTCGAATGGGGCGTTTTTGCCGACCCAACTCGGGAATCTCCCAAAACACAGGCCGATTTAGGAAAGACCATTTAACAGGACAAACGGGCGCAAGGGCTTGTTAGAGCTCAGAGGGCACGAACGACAACAATCCGAGAAAATGGCGCAGAAACAGCTATGTCAGATTGAGATCAGGAGATGAAAACAATGAAGGACGTAATTGAGTGCGACACCGGGACAAAGTTGACCGGTAATGCGATGTCGACGGCGAATGCCGAGCAGAAGCGGTATGAGCTTGAGGAAACGGAAAAAGCGTTCTATCTTCCGGACATGAGCGACTGTTCCGACGAGACAATGCCGCCGTTGACAGAGAAGTCGATTCTTAAGGAAGCAGATCTGGTCAGTATGTGGGAGTACATGCTGAGTCCCCGCTATGCGAATAAACGGCTGTCACTCTACAGTTTCCTGAATGACTATCTGCGTAAAGGCTGGTTGAGTGACATCGTAGGCTTTAAGGTTTTGAACAAGGTTATCGATAGAAAAGCATGCGAACTTGAAGACGTCACTTTCTGGATGATCGACAGGGAGAACTTTTACGCGGATGTTAACATTAAGCTGAATCTTAGAAGCAGTTCAGGACCTATGGAATGGAAAGGGATCCTTGTTTGCTGGTGCTGCTTTGATGATGTGTTCAGAATGTCGGTAGAGGAGCTTGTATCCTCCGTTGATCGTAAGGAAGAAGGCCTGATAATGCTCAGTCCCTTTCTTATCCCTTATATGAAGAATGAGCAGATGGATGCCTACACAGAACAGCTTTGGATTGAAAACGGCATGCCGGGTGCAATAGCCGTTCCCAGTCTGCGAGATGCGAAAAAGTTCGCGGAGAAAATCGGCCTTTCAATCCTACCGCTTGATGTATTTGAACACAAGAATGTTGATAGCATAGTCTTCTTTGAAGGAAGTGACTTGCTGGTCGGGGAAGACCGCGTAGAGAAGCAGCCGGACGGCACCTTAATAATCAGCAAAGCGAAGAAACCCGTAAAAAGACGCATCCCGGCGAACACTATTGTAATTAACACCAACAGAATACGGTCGGATTATGCTTCCTTCTATATTTTTCATGAGTGCATCCATTACCTGCTTCATTATTTGTTCTATCGGCTGCAAAAGTTGGGGAGCAGCGACCCGCGACAGATCAGGATGAAGGAGAAAAAAGAAGAGCGCAAGAAGGTCTGCGGTGACCCGCTCTTTTTCATGGAGCAGCAGGGAGACAGAGGCGGATATGGCCTGATGATGCCAGCGTCCGATACCAGACATCGTATTTTGGAAGAACTCAGTAAGGCAGAAGGATACAAAAACAGCGGCGGCAAGTTCCAGATTGTTGGAAAAGCGCTCGCGCGCCAGCTTGGTATACCGTATTTTCGCATCAGAGCCAGAATGATTGGGCTGGGCTATATAGAAGCAAAAGGCGCCCTGAACTACATTGACAGGGCTATGATAACGCCATTCGCCTTTGACACGAGCGCCTGGATTGATCGTGAGACCACCTACGTCGTCAGGAAGCACGATGTGAACAAATTACGCCATAACAATGCAGACTTCAACGCGCTTATGAACAGCGGGAAGTATATTTACGCTGACGGGCATGTTGTACGGAATGATCCGCGCTTCGTGAAATGGCAATACGACAGGCTGGTCTTAACGGATGAGGCCGCAAGACGCGTTGACAAATGCTGTCTACGCTTTGTTCGACAGTATATACAAAGAAACCCCGGTCAGTACATCCTTGGCTGCATGTTCTCCGATCCTCATTATGTAGAGGTATCACTCAGGTATCTTGAACAGATTATGGAGGAGAAAAACATGGATGACATTGATGCCAGGATGGAGTATGAAGAAACGTTCCCCCGCACTTTCATCAAGGCGTTTGACAAAATCATGGAGTTCAATGGAGAAACGCGTGAAACTGTTGCTGCAAGGCTTCATATTTCAACGGACAAACTTGCCGGCATTTTGAACGATCCTGAACACAAGGTGACACTGGAGGATATTGTAAAGCTCACTCTTATGTGGGAACTCCCGGACTGGATTGGCGATTTGTTGAAGGATCGAGCTATGGTTCACTTCAATCGTTACGACCGCAGACATCGAGCGTTGGAGACTATAAGAAGAGAACACTGGGACGAGGGAATTGAGAAGGCAAACGAATATTTGACCAATAGAGAATTAAAAGCCATAGTACCTTATGGTCCCCCAGAGCCGGAAGGTCGGAAACGCAAAACCAAGGCTTCATAAAAAGAGAAAAGCCGATCACTTGGAATGATTAATCCAGGTGGTCGGCTTTTTTTGCGTTTTGGGCGTGAAAAAAATAGCCTCGCCTGATTCTTAACTCCGCAAAATTTGCGGAGCTAAGGAGACATATTCTGGAAAATATACGGCATTTATACGGCGTTATTCATCCAAAAATCAAAATATAGGGGGGATAAGACGACAATAGCACAAAATATTGGAAGAGTATATCAAAATTAGCTCCGCAAATATTCAGGTGGTTAATTGCTTTACAAGCCACTATGATGAATTTGCCAGGCGGGAGAACTTGAAAAGATCCGGAGCCTGAAAAACAACAATCTCAATGTCGGATGCATACGGCGGCGGGTTGTTCAGACGAAAAACACGCTTCTCTTCCATCCATGGGAGAGAAAGCCCGGATTTCGTCAGGGCACCGCTTTGCTTATGCATCCGCTTTTTTATTA
>CACZQU010000278.1 GCA_902783305.1 uncultured Lachnospiraceae bacterium
CGGATGTACTCCAGTCCCATGAGCGCATTCGGCATGAACTGTACATTCAAACCGTATTCCCGCAGCCTGCGCAGACCTATTTCAACTTCAAATTTGACAAATGGTTCTCCCAGAATACCACTTGAGAGACTCACAATCGCAACGTTCCTGATCATCTTATCCTCCCATACCTGATAATGAATTGTGTTAACCGACAGACGGCAGACACAGAGAAGAACCCGGTCAGAAATGACCGGATTCTTCTGTCGTTAACTGTTCTTCTTTCCCGGTCCGATCGCAGACCTGCTGCATAATTATATCTTCATCCCAAATCCCGTATTCGATCCACTGCCGGATGCCTTCGGTTATTGTTTCAGGAGAATACTCTGTATACAACTGTCTGATGTCCTCGTCACTGACCTCATAGAATGTATTCCCGTTCCTTTCAATTCCGCTCCTAAGCACGAGCACGTAGGTGATGAACGAATACAGATACCTGCTGATATCTGGAACCTGGTTTTCCTTCAGAAGCTCATAAATCCGTGAAAACTCCTGTAAGGCGCAGTTCAGACTGCGGAAGTTGTGGTATTTGCCTGTCCTGTCCTTCCGGATCGGCGGTTCCGAGGCAAAGACGTCCTGGATCAGCTGCTCATTTTCTGCCAGAAAGTCTGCATATTCCTGGCTCGGCCATTTGCTTTCGGCGATGATTCTGTGACTGATCGCCGGATAATCCGGAAGATACAGTATGGTGCGGGAGATCGTTTTCTCTTTGATCATCTTGTAATCTGTAAGGCCGTTCGCTGAGGAAGTGGCGAGGATATTCGCAAGGATCTTTTTTTCATTCGCAATAATGATGGTTTTGAACCCTTTGTTTTCACAGAATCCGTTGATGAAGCCCACGATCTCTACAAAATCAAGCCGGGCACGTTCAAGATCGTCAAAAACCAGAACGACCTTTTTTTCTGCCCTCTGTTGTGAAAATCTTCAACCGTCGGTTCGAGGGGGACATATTCCAGAGGATCGAAAGAAACGACCGCGGAAGCAACGCTGCCGGCAACCGGGTTGAGAGAACTCAGAATAGAACTGATCGCGCTGATGAACCCGCTGCTTTTTTTCAGATAATCTCTTTGCTGATTCAGTTTACCAAGGAACGGTGTGCATATAAAGAGCCACTGCTTTCTGACTGCGTCATTCAAAGCACTGATGCTGTCCACACCTAAAAGGGAAATGCGAACAATAAAGTGCGTTGAACTGAGTGCCTCTGATAGCTCGTTTTCAATGAGATACGTTTTCCCGCAGCCGATTTCCCCAGTGAGAAGGAGCGCACCGGGATAATTCTCTTCACTGCAGTATCTGGCCAATTCCTGTAATGTACTCATCGTAACTTCTCCGTTCCTTCACTCTTTAGTATCTGGCAAGATGGTTTCCATCTTCCACAAAACTCAGTATATCACAAAAAACAGCACAGAGCAAATCAGAACTACCGCAGTCTTTACCACCACTTTGAGTGTGCCACCTATCTGTACAGAACAGACTGTATTTCGGACATAAAAGTTGATTTTCAGAAGACACTGGAAAAATGCAGGGAAGTCACTGCCGAATCGATCAGGAACGAAAATCTCCTGGTGAAAAGCATCAGACAGTTTGCAAAGTTCCTGGCGCCTCTGATGTAAGGACCGTTATATGCTCTGCCTGATTGTGGCAGTCTATTCGTATTTCCATGCAAAAAAGGACGCCGGTTTTCAGAACCGGATCCTTTTTTGCCTCATGATTCCACATACCCGAGCTCTATATAGAGCCAGTAATACTCATCGTACAATCCGCAGCAGGCATCCATCCCCATGTTTGTACTGAAGGCCTTTTGCATAACCGTGAGCCAGGATCCGTATTTCTCATACAGCTCATCAGGCGTCGGGCCGTCTTCGTGTCCGTAAGTCCTCAGATTGCTTTCCGTGACAGCTGCCAGGCCTTCCGGATCATCTTGGTATGCAGCAAGGCGCAGACGGTTCCGCTCTTTCGAGACTGCCCTTGCCATCTCTTCGGTCGAGGCGCCCTCCTCTCTCATCCGGTAAAGGATGTCCGACATGGAA
>CACZQU010000279.1 GCA_902783305.1 uncultured Lachnospiraceae bacterium
AATTATACTGCGTATTTGGAAAAGAAATTGAGCGCCAGAGAATTGGCAGCCAAACATTTTCAGCGGCAGCAAAAAGAAATCCGCCGCATAGAAGGTATAATCTCACAGCAAAAGCGATGGAATCAGGCGCATAACTATGTTACGATCGCTTCCAAACAAAAACAGATTGATCGAATCAAGGCAGAAATGGTACAGCCTGAGAAAGATGAGAAACATATCGCTTTTCGCTTTCCTGTGCCAGCACCGACGGGGAATGACGTTTTCATTTTGAAGGATCTAGGGAAACAATTCGGTAATCAGCCGGTTTTCGAACATTTGGATCTTTTGATTGAGAAGGGGCAGTGTGTCTGTCTCATTGGCGAAAACGGATGCGGCAAATCAACACTCCTGAAGATTCTTGCGGGAGAAGAACGACCAACTGAAGGCTCCTGTAAGATAGGAGCTGGGGTACGGATCGGTTATTATGCTCAGCATACGCGTGATTTGCATGATGACAAAACGGTTCTGGGAGAGCTGTATGATTCATTTCCCAAAATGCTGCCGGACCAGCTGCGCGGTTATCTTGGGATGTTCTTGTTCCGAGGAGATGATATAAACAAATCGATCGCGTCTCTTTCAGGAGGAGAACGGGCAAGAATCCAGCTTCTGAAACTGGTGCTGTCAGGTGCAAACGTCTTACTTTTGGACGAACCGACAAATCATCTGGATATTGCTTCGATGGAAGTCCTAGAACGTGCTATTGAACAATTCGAAGGGACTTCTGTTATCGTTTCTCATGACAGATATCTTGTTAACCGCCTTGCTGATCGGGTGATAGTTTTGTCTCAGGAAGGGCTGATCGAACAGGAAGACGAGACGGAAGATATGTTCGAACGAATCAAACGGACACAGAAAGGCGCACCGGTACAGCCGAAGGATAATTCGGGCAATTCTTATTTGAAACGAAAGGAAATAAAGGCTGCCCAGTATGCGGCACGGCAGAAGGTGAGACAAATTGAAGACAATATCCAAAATATTGAACTGCTATATCAGGAATTGAATCAAAAGATGCAAGAAGCAGCATCTCGAAAAGCATTTTCGACTATGGATGAAATCTATAAGCGCATTGCAGATTTACAAACGGAAGAAACAGAATTGTATAACTGCTTGGATGAGGCGGAACGACAATTGGAGACTTTTGAAGCGGAGGTTGGGATATGATCTGGTTAAATTTTCCTGTCGGGATGAGCTTTTCCGTAAAGGATTTCTCAGATGAAACAAAGAGAAAATGCTGGATGATAGCACTGGCAGCACTCGCGACAACTGAAGTGAAGAACCGTCAGGGTATGACCTTGTATGATAACTGTGCTGAACATCTTCCGGGAAGCGCTGAAAAGGAATATGTTTGTATTATGAATCATATGAGCGTTGTACAATCTAGAGTTAATGTGCCTCTTTGGCGAAAGATGAGCAGGCTCACTGCGTACCTCAGCCTACATTATCCATTCTATCAGGCGAACGCGCTGGATGGATTTGGACCATATTCCGTACTTGGCACAATACGTGATGACGGTACACTCTCAGTAGAAGAAGCAGGGAAGAGTATTTTGCCGGAAAAACTCCCGACAGCTATGCCTGCAGATTTAGGAGAAAGAATATTGATTGCACTTCCTGCAACGCCGGATCCCTGCGGTTTTGCGAATGTATTAAAAGAAATTGGGAAAGCCGCATCAGCAGCAGGAATGCAGGTCTGTTACTGCCCTTTGGCTGAAGGCAGAGAAGGAACCTGTTATGCATTCACCTTTGCTGAAAAAGGCCGCTTTGAATGGATCAAGTTCGATAAAAACAATCCATCTGTTCTAATTGGAATCATGCCGGGCGAGACGGTAATCACCGATCTTTCCGCACTGAAAGCATTGCAAGATTATCCTGAAGGTTCATCGGAACCCTTAGGTAAACTGATAACAAGTATATGGAATCTGGGATATCGGAATATTATGCTTTCAATTGAAAACTACAAAGATGCTGACCATGGAAATGGAATGCTCAATGCATTGTCTGACACCTCGGGGAATCTGGACCCTAGGATCAAAGAGAGTAGATTTATTCTTTTGACCGGAATAACGGAGCAGCAAGCGTTTCAGGGGGCGCTTGGAGAACTGGTTCATCTGGGTGCAGAAATACAGAACGCACAATCACTTTTATCAGAAAAAATGCTTCTTGAGAAGCAGATTATGAAAACTGATATCCTTGTAATCTCCGAGCGATATGCAAAGAGCATATCCCATACGCATCAGAAAATGTATACTGTTTCAGACAGAGAACTGCGCGAACCTGAATTGCTATATGGTATCTTCTTACACAAATTTACTCGTGCAGAGAGAAAGCAATAGCTGCATCCTCTTATTACTCAACAAACAGCAGAGAAAGATATGGATGCCTGAAGGAGAAACAATATGAGAGCAGTAGATCTGATCGAAAAGAAAGTTCAAAATCAGGAGC
>CACZQU010000280.1 GCA_902783305.1 uncultured Lachnospiraceae bacterium
GATCATCTGGTTTCATGACAAACGCAGAATACAGAAAATGAATGAAGACCTGCAGAAATGGAAAGAGCTTCATCATAAACCCGGGACCGGATACAAATCGGACTGATATTGTGGCGGTAGTAACCGTTTAAACAAAAACATGACCGTTTAGGCAAAAAGTATTGATTCGGATTCTGCTTTCCGTATAATACTTACAACTTATCTCTGGCAGAATTCACAGAAGATCAGAAAGGGGTGGTATTTAACAAAGAGAAGAAATAATTCCGTAAAAACCCTGCATATTATTCTGAAAGGAGATACCCCAAATGAAGAAAACAATATCCCTTATCCTCGCTTTTATGATGTGTCTGTGCGTCTGCAGCGCAGGATTCGCTGAAACTCAGGCTGCTGAGGAAGCGGCCGGTATGGAACTCTTCCTGGAGATGATGAAGCAGATCCCCGGTATGGACAAGATTGACTGGGTTGCCTTCGGAGAGGAATTTGCCGCCAAGCAGGCCAGCGGCGCGGAGATTACCCTGGAAGACTGTCTTCCCGCGGAAGCCTGGGCTATTGCGGGAGCGATGATGTTCATGGATGAAAACGGACAGGCTCAGGAAGACACCGGTATGGACGTAGATATTCAGGTCAAGGGAAACGATATGGCTACCATCTACAAACTGAAAGAACAGGCGGATGAGGCTGCTGCCAAGCAAATAGCCGATTCTGTGGCTGCTTCCTTTGAAAGCAACGAATCTATGCTGACCATCAAGAGCTCAATTGAGCAGATGGCAGGCGCCGGGATCGATATCAACAAAGTTTCTATGACCCTGAAATTCCTCAATGCGGATGACTCCGTGATCTATGAGAAAATCGTTACCTATGCGGATGTGAAAGATCTCGAGGCTTCTCCCGCGGCTTAATATTTCTAAACATAGAAACAGCTGTCATCGATTTTTGTCATGGCAGCTGTTTTTTACACCAGTCCCGGTTTATCTGCTTTTCCGCAGGAGAGACACTAACTTCTGACCGTTCAGACATCAAAAACGACCGTTTGTACATCAATACCTGCCATTATGCCAATGCGTACGTAAAAACAGATGACAGGACGAAATCCTGAATAATATAACAAGGAGCGATTACGATAAGCGAACTGAATCTTAATCAGATGGAACAGGTAACAGGCGGTGTGTGGCGGACTGTAAAGAAAGGATGAAGAAAAAATGCGTAAACTGATGGCTCTGATTCTTATGCTTGCCCTGACTCTCGGTCTTGGCTACACCTGCGCGGAACAGGACAATTTCCTGGTCAGCGACTGGAAACTTCTCTATGCGTTTGGTGACTCGGCTATTGCCGAACAGACGGTTTTCATCTATGAAGATAACACCTTTGAAGTAATGGATGAGGACGAAAGCAAGAAAGGAACCTGGACCTTTGATGGGAAGCTGCTGGAACTGACAGCGGACGAAGAGACCTTGCCACTGATCTGGAATGAAGCGGAACACCGGTTCTCAGCGGAATATAACGGCCTGACAGTCACCATGTACATGTACGTTGAGCCGGAAGAAAAGAGTCAGCCTGCTGAGGAATCTAAAGAGAATCAGACGACTGATCTGCTCGGAATGATTACTTCAATGATGTCCACAAAGGCGGACCAGCCGGAGACAAAGGAACCGGAAAAAGAAGAAGAACCCGAGGTGGTAGCAGATCTTTCTTCGTGGAAAACACTGGCGGATGTGCTTTCGCTGGAGACTGATTCCCATGAGTCCTCCTGGGATGAGAAAAGCTATACCTACATCTTTGATTATGCGGGAACGCAGTGGCTGGTCAAAGCCGCATTTTCGAAGGATCTGAATGACGCGGTCAGCGCTGTTGATTTCCGTGCGGAAGATCGGGAAGAGCAGATCAATGCGATCCTGGGTCCCTGTGAGATTCAAAAGGTGATAGATCTTCGTTCGCTGGCTCTTCCCCAGGAAGAACTGGATCAGTGGATCGGAAAAACAGGACAGGAACTGCTGGATGCAGGCTGGGTATACAACGGGTATTACAGTGATGGAAACGGGGCCCGCATTTGCATGGTCAACGGAGATTTCCAGTATCAGGTCGTATTCGCCGAAGAAATGGTTATGTCGCAGGTCTTCGGCGAACAGCCGGAAAACATGCCGGCGGCTGCCATCTCAAGGATTGTATTTGACGGTAAATCATATAATTTTAATGAGTCAGATTATTGAGTTCACTGGCGGAATCTACGCTCAGAAATGGATTGAAGACAGATGTAAGCCTCTCCGGTTTTTCCCGGGAGGCTCTCTCTTTCTCCATCGATTTCTTTCGCTTTTACATCAGAAGCTGGTATTCTTTGCCGGCGCTAATGATGAAAGCAACACCTCTCGTGTCCTTCGTGTGGATTGAGCAGGGAATCAGGGGAATAGGTCTCTTGAAAAAGGTGAAAAAACGGATATAATTGAGAAACCGCCTGTAACACACACTGATGCAAGCGAGGTGAGCACGATTGGATGAGAAGGTTA
>CACZQU010000281.1 GCA_902783305.1 uncultured Lachnospiraceae bacterium
AAGAGGAGGAAACACAGTGTTAGAGATAATGTCAAATGATGCGGAATCATCTGCCAAGATAATAGTCATCGGAGTAGGCGGAGCCGGCAATAACGCGGTGAACCGAATGGTGGAGGAAGCCATCGGCGGAGTCGAATTCGTTGGCGTCAATACCGATAAGCAGGCTCTGACCCTGTGCAAAGCTCCGACAGTGATTCAGATCGGGGAGAAAATCACCAAAGGACTCGGAGCAGGAGCACAGCCGGAGGTTGGGCAGAAAGCCGCAGAGGAGAGCCTGGAGGATGTCAAGCAGATTATTGAAGGAGCCGACATGGTCTTTGTGACCTGCGGTATGGGCGGCGGTACCGGTACCGGCGCTGCTCCTGTCATTGCCGGCATGGCAAAGGAAATGGGGATTCTGACGGTAGGCGTCGTGACGAAGCCGTTCCGCTTTGAGGCGAAGACCCGCATGGACAATGCCCTTTCCGGCATAGAGAATCTCAAGAAATCCGTGGATACGCTGATCGTGATCCCCAATGACAAGCTGCTTGAAATTGTGGACCGCAGGACGACGATGCCGGAAGCTCTCAAGAAAGCCGATGAAGTCCTTCAGCAGGCTGTACAGGGGATTACCGACCTGATCAATCTTCCTGCACTGATCAACCTTGACTTCGCCGATGTGCAGACGGTCATGACCGACAAGGGAATTGCCCACATCGGTATCGGCGAGGCAAGAGGGGATGACAAGGCCATGGAAGCGGTTCAGCAGGCGGTTGCTTCTCCGCTGCTGGAGACCACGATCCAGGGCGCGTCTCACGTGATCATCAATATTTCCGGAGATATTTCCCTGATGGATGCCAACGACGCGGCAAGCTATGTCCAGCAGCTCACCGGCGAGGATACGAATATTATCTTCGGTGCGATGTATGATGATTCCGTAGCGGATTATGCCAGGATCACCGTGATCGCCACCGGACTTACCGACCTGAATGAGCAGCCGGTGACCAGAACCAGAGCCAGGAATGCCTTTGGCAGTTTCAGAAGCAATACTTCTTCAGGCTTTGGCGGCGGCTTTGGCGGTTATCAGTCCGGCTCCGGTATGGATACCGGGTCATCGATGGGCGGATATCAGTCCATGCCACAGTTTACGATGCCGAATTCCGGAGGATATACTCCGAAGACTCCGAAGAGCAATGTCCAGACAAAGGAAATCCAGGTACCGGAGTTCCTGCGCAGGAATAACTGACCATTGCCTGGAATTTGTTTTTACTGTTACGTGAATTTTTGGGAGCGGGTCCTTTTCGTTACTAATCACGGTCTAACCTTCCCCGCGCGTGAGGCGATGCCATTTCGGATACCATTTGCCCGCGCGTGGCTTTACGGTTAATCCGTGAGGAGCAACCTTTTCAGGAAGCCGCTCCCGCTTGTTGAAAAAACACTTGACACCATCAGGAAGTTATGATAAATTCGATAAGCGAAAAGAAAGCAGAGTTCCACTCTCACCTCAGCACTTGCGAAGTGACTCGGGTTGATCAAGACGCATGTATTCAGCACGACCGGACAGATGGTTACCGTTTGTCTGCGGATGTTCCTTATGGACGATCCGGGTCTGGCTGACTGATGCTGATTTATGGCGTGGATCCTGGATCCGCGTTTTTTTTTGTTTTATTGTAATGCCCGGGGGAGAGCTGTTTTCAGACACAATGGGGGAAGGCGCGTCAGGCCTCGCACAGATATGCGGATGCCGGACGGCGCGGGAGTTTTGTCTATCAGGTATGGAGGTGCAAAACCATTAGCAATTTATTGATTAACGAACAGATCAGGGACAGGGAAGTCCGCGTGATTGGCCCGGATGGGGCGCAGCTTGGGATCATGTCCTCAAGGGACGCGATGGCGAAGGCCAGTGAACTCAATCTTGATTTGGTGAAGATTGCTCCTCAGGCGAAGCCGCCTGTGTGCAAGATTGTGGACTATGGTAAATATCGTTACGAGCTTGCCAGAAAAGAGAAAGAAGCGAAGAAAAAGCAGAGGACCATAGAAATCAAGGAAGTCCGACTTTCTCCCAATATCGATACCAATGACCTGATGACGAAAGTCAGTGCTGCCAGGAAATTTCTTTCCAAGGGAGACCGGGTGAAGGTTACCCTGCGTTTTCGTGGGAGAGAGATGGCTCATATGGCAAACAGTAAGCATGTGCTCGATGATTTTGCTGCCCAGCTTGCGGATATCGCGGTGATGGACAAAGCCCCCAAGGTGGAAGGCAGGAGCATGACGATGTTCCTTTCAGAGAAACGCTGAGTGAGAGGACGGGCAGGAGCATGACGATGATTCTGCCAGATGGAAACAGATACCCGCTGACTATGGCACTATTGCAAGAGGAGGAAATAAACCATGCCAAAGATGAAAACCTGCAGAGCGGCTGCAAAACGCTTTAAAGTGACTGGTTCCGGCAAGCTTGTCCGTAACAAAGCCTATAAGAGCCACATCCTTACCAAGAAATCTCCGAAGAGGAAGAGAAACCTTCGCAAGGCGACGGTCGTCGATGCTACGAACGTAAAGAACATGAAGAAGGCAATGCCCTATATCTGATGCTCCGGGTTTTGGACGGTCAGGAAGGGTTTACAGATGAGGAGGATGAAAGAATATGGCCAGAATTAAAGGCGGTTTAAACGCAAGAAAGAAACATAACCGTGTGCTCAAGCTCGCGAAGGGTTATCGCGGCGCACGTTCCAAACAGTATCGTATTGCCAAGCAGTCCGTAATGCGCGCTCTTGCGACGGCATATGCAGGAAGAAAAGAGAAAAAGCGTCAGTTCAGACAGCTCTGGATTGCCCGGATCAACGCGGCCGCAAGGCTGAATGGCACGACCTACAGCAAGATGATGCATGGCCTGAAGGTGGCCGGTATTGATATCAACCGCAAGATGCTTGCAGAGATGGCTGTCAATGACGCTGAAGGATTTGCTGCTCTTGCTGAGATTTCCATGAAAGCTTCCGCATAACTTTATCTTGCCAATGCTTTGCTGTGATGCTATAATGCAAAAAGGCGTAAATTTCGCATAGGATGACCAAGGCCGGCTGGGTATCCAGGCGGCCTTGTTTTTTCCTGATATTCTCATCCCTGCGAAACTTTTCAGAGAAAACCGGCACAGCCGGTGCGCAGGCTTGGGAATGCAGCTATTCATCAGATTTGATCGGGAGGAGAATGGATTTATGAAGAAGTTTCTTTGTCTGACAATGGCAGCTGCCATGACAGCAGCGATGATGGTTCCTGCCGCTGTATTTGCGGATGACACCTTCAAGGTTGGTATGATTGGCCCGCTGACCGGCGGAGCGGCTCTTTACGGCTCGGCAGTGCGCGACGCTGCTCAGATCGCTGTGGATGAGATCAACGAAGCAGGCGGTATCAATGGATTTATGGTAGAGTATAACCCGCAGGATGACGAGCATGACGCGGAGAAATCCATCAATGCTTACAATACCCTGAAGGACTGGAATATGCAGCTCCTGCTGGGTACCGTCACTTCCGCTCCCTGTATTGCGGTAGAGGCTGAGGCCAGCGCGGACAATATGTTCCTTCTGACTCCCTCCGGGACAGCAGTGGACTGCATCACGGCCGGTGACAATGCGTTCCGTGTATGCTTTTCCGATCCGGCACAGGGTACGGCTTCCGCGAAGTTCATCGGTGACCACAGCCTCGCTGAGAAGGTCGGCGTTCTGTATGACAGCTCCGATGTCTATTCCTCAGGAATCTATGCTACCTTCCGCGCGGAAGCAGAGAATGAGCCCTTTGAGATCGTGGCGGAGACAGCTTTTACCTCCGACTCCAAGACAGATTTCTCCGCTCAGCTTCAGACCCTGAAGGACGCTGAGTGCGAGCTGGTCTTCATTCCGTTCTATTATAATGAAGCGACGATCGTTCTGAAGCAGGCCGAGGATATGGGATTTGATGTCCAGTGGTTTGGCGTGGACGGCATGGACGGCATTCTCTCTGTAGAAGGCTTCGACACCTCCCTGGCTGAGGATCTGATGCTTCTGACTCCGTTCTCGGCTTCTGCTGAGGATGAGCTGACCAAGAACTTTGTCGCCAGGTATGAAGAGCTTTACAAGGATGTTCCGAATCAGTTTGCGGCAGATGCCTATGATGGAATGTATATTATCAAGCAGGCACTGGAGTATGCTGAAGCAACCCCGGATATGGATGCCAGCGCGATTTGCGATGCCATGAAGGAAGCGATGACCCAGATCGAATTCACAGGCGTCACAGGTACCATCACATGGACTGCGGATGGTGAGCCCACCAAGGAGCCCATGGCTGTCATTATCAAAGATGGCGCTTACGAACTGATGGATTGATATCCGAAAAGGGAGGCTGCGGATGCAGCCTCCCTCTTTGCCATTTTTCACAGGAAGCGGTAAAGGAGATACCATATGAGTTTTCTTTCTTATTTGTTTAACGGTCTGAGTCTGGGCAGCGTCTATGCCATCATCGCTCTGGGATATACTATGGTATATGGCATTGCCAAGATGCTCAACTTTGCCCATGGCGATGTCATTATGGTAGGCGGCTACGCTGCGTTTACCTGCTCCATGAATGTGGGCCTGTCACCGGTTCTCTCCATCCTGGTATCGATGGGTGTATGTACGATACTGGGAATCCTGATCGAGACGATTGCTTACCGCCCGCTGCTCGAGGCGGCTTCGCCTCTTGCCGTGCTGATCACGGCTATCGGTGTCAGTTATTTTCTTCAGAATATCGTCCTTCTGATTTTCGGATCAAATCCCAAGAGCTTCCAGTCCCTGATTCATGTTCCCGGGCTGAAGCTGGCAGATGGGAGACTGAATATCAACGGAGAAACGATCGTGACCATTACGACCTGTATGGTGATCATGATCGTTCTTACCTCCTTTATCAATCATACCAAGGTGGGACAGGCGATGCCGGCGGTCTCGGAGGATAAAGGGGCTGCCCAGCTGATGGGGATCAATGTCAATGCCACAATCGCGGTGACCTTTGCGATCGGCTCCGGACTGGCCGCTGTTGCCGGAGTGCTGCTTTGCTCCTCCTATCCCTCTTTATCCCCGTATACCGGCGCCATGCCTGGAATCAAGGCTTTTGTGGCAGCGGTTTTCGGCGGGATCGGTTCGATCCCGGGAGCGTTTCTGGGAGGACTGCTCCTTGGCGTGATCGAGATCCTCGCGAAGGGGTACATCTCCACTCAGCTCTCTGATGCCATCGTTTTCGGCGTTCTGATCCTGGTTCTTCTCGTGCGCCCGGCCGGGCTTCTCGGCAAAAAGGTTCAGGAGAAGGTATGACGGAGCAGATACGGCTTATAGTAAGCACATCATAAATTCGCATTACTATAACGATAAAAACGATGACAGGAGTGAGGTGAAGAGATGAAGAAAAAGAAAATGGTAAGCAATATGATCACTTACGGCATGGTGATCGCGGCGTTTATCGCTGCTTCGGCCATGAAGAGTGCGGGAATGCTTTCGAGCCTGATGACAGGCCTTCTGGTGCCGATCTGTGTCTATGTGGTTCTCGCGGTATCCCTGAATCTGGTGGTGGGTATTTCCGGCGAGCTGAGTCTGGGTCATGCCGGCTTTATGTGTGTAGGCGCCTTTTCCGGTGCGTTTTTCTCGAAATGTCTGGAACACACCATCACCATCAGTCCGCTTCGCCTGGTGCTGGCGATGATTGTGGGCGCGGGGGTTGCCGCCTTATTTGGGTTCCTGATCGGGATTCCCGTTCTCCGGCTGAAGGGAGATTATCTTGCGATCGTGACGCTGGCTTTTGGCGAGATTATCAAAAACGTGATGAATATCTTTTATATCGGCAGAGACTCGGCCGGTTTTCATATTTCCGTGAAGGATCAGTTTTCACTGGGAATGGCACCGGCCGGAAAGATGATCATCTCCGGTCCGATGGGAATCACAGGAACGCCGAAGGATGCCTCCTTCCTGGCGGGGGTCGTGCTGATCCTGATTACGCTGTTTATTGTATTTCATCTCATCGATTCCAGGGACGGGAGAGCCATCATGGCGATCCGGGACAATCGGATTGCCGCTGAGTCCATCGGCCTGGAGGTGACGAAATTCAAGCTGATGGCTTTTACGATTTCCGCCGCTCTGGCCGGAGCTGCCGGAACGCTGTACGCGCACAACCTGGCGACGCTGCAGGCGAAGAAATTTGATTATAATACTTCCATTCTTGCCCTGGTATTTGTCGTGCTCGGCGGGATCGGAAATATCCGCGGATCCATCATCGCGGCAGTTACCCTGACGCTTCTCCCGGAGCTTCTGCGCGGGTTGTCAGATTATCGTATGCTCATTTATTCGATCATCCTGATCGTAGTGATGATCTATAACTGGGCGCCGAAGGTGCAGAGCTGGAGAGAGCAGCACTTCGGCAGGCTTTTCAGGAGAAACGGAAAGGAGGCGGAATGAGATGGCATCGATGCTTCAGGTGAACAATCTGGGAATCTCATTTGGCGGCCTTCACGCGGTCGATGATTTTCATGTCAGTGTGCAGGAGGGCGAGCTTTATGGTCTGATCGGACCAAACGGGGCTGGTAAGACGACGATTTTCAATCTTCTGACCGGTGTGTACAAACCGAATGAAGGAATCATCCGTCTGGATGGCGTAGATATCACAGGGAGAAGGACGACGGATATCAACAAAGCGGGTGTAGCCAGAACCTTTCAGAATATCCGCCTGTTTTCTAAAATGCCGGTGCTGGACAATGTCAAGACAGGTCTCCATCATCATTATCCCTACAGCATGGTATCAGGCCTGCTTCGGCTTCCTTCCTACCGGAAGGCGGAGGAGGAAATGGACAGGGAAGCTCTTGAGCTCCTGAAGGTCTTTGACCTGGACAAGGAAGCGGAGGTGCTGGCTTCCAACCTGCCTTATGGAAAACAGCGGAAGCTGGAGATCGCCAGAGCCCTTGCCACAAAACCAAAGCTGCTGCTCCTTGATGAACCGGCGGCGGGAATGAACCCCAATGAGACAGCGGAGCTGATGGATACGATCCGGCTGGTGCGTGACGAGTTCCACATCACGGTCTTCCTGATTGAGCATGATATGAAACTGGTTTCCGGGATCTGCGAACGGCTGACCGTTCTGAACTTCGGCCGCGTCCTCACGGAGGGCGAGACGAGCCAGGTGCTCCATGATCCTGAGGTGATCAAGGCTTATCTGGGCGAATAGGAGGGCGGACATGTCATTATTGGAAGTAAAGGGCATCAAGGTATACTACGGAATGATTCAGGCGCTCAAAGGGATCTCCTTTGAGGTCAATGAGGGAGAGGTCGTCGCGCTGATCGGGGCCAACGGCGCGGGAAAGACGACGACGCTCCACACGGTGACGGGCCTTCTGAGGGCAAAGGAAGGAACGATCCGCTATCAGGACAGGGATATCACGCATATGCCGGCACATAAGATCGTGGCTATGGGAATGGCTCATGTCCCTGAGGGGCGGAGGGTGTTTGCCAATATGACGGTTCTTCAGAATCTCCGCATGGGAGCCTATACCCGGAAGGACAAGGATGAGATCGAAAAAACGCTGGAGCTGGTGTACCATCGTTTTCCGAGGCTGAAGGAACGCCGCGGCCAGGTTGCCGGTACATTGTCCGGAGGAGAGCAGCAGATGCTGGCCATGGGCCGGGCGCTGATGAGCAAGCCAAAGATCCTTCTCATGGATGAGCCTTCCATGGGGCTGTCGCCGATCTTCGTCAATGAGATTTTTGATATCATCCAGAAGGTCAGCGAAAGCGGGACCACGGTACTCCTCGTGGAGCAGAACGCGCGAAAGGCTCTCTCGATCGCGGACAGGGCATATGTACTGGAGACCGGAAGAATTACGATGGAAGGACCGGCACAGGATATGCTCAATAACAAAGCCGTTCAGGAAGCGTATCTGGGAGAATAATCATGCAAATGCTTCGTATTTTGCGGGAAACAGCACCGGAAAGGAGGATTTGCCGCAATGGATCATTACGTAGTCACAATCGCAAGGCAGTATGGGAGCGGCGCCAGAACCATCGGGAGAATGCTGGCCAGTGATCTTGGCATAGGGTATTATGACAAGGATATCATTCATATGGCATCGGAAGACAGCGGAATCCTGGAGCAGATGTTCGGCAGGGTTGACGAATATTCCAACACGAAGCTGCCGCTGTTTGGAAAAAACGGGATCTATACCGGGGAAGTAGCAGGTCCTTCCAGCAAGGATTTTATTTCCGATGAGAATCTTTTTGCCTATCAGGCAAAGATTATCCGCGAGCTGGCGAAGAATCAGTCCTGTGTGATCATCGGCAGATGCGCAAATTATATCCTGAGAGATTATCCCAATGTCGTCAGAGTGTTTGTTCATGCCGACATGGCCGTGCGTCTCGAAAGAGCCGGGAAGATTCAGAGCATGGCGCCGAAGGAGCTGGAGAGGTATCTTCTGAAGGATGACCGGCGCAAAGAGGATTTCAGCCGCCGCTTCACCGGGAAGTCCTGGACAGATCTGACGCAGTATGACCTTATCATTGACAGCGGGAAAAACAGCTATGAACGCTGTGTGCAAGTGATCAAAGCCAATATGATCTGAAGGAGCTGAAAGCAGCATCTGAAGAGAAGGGAAAAACAGTGAGCCAGGGTCTTCCGGTGACAGAGGAAAATATCTGTTCCTGGAAAGTCCTGGCTCACTTTTTGTATCCGGCCGGAGATGAGCCGGAATTTCTACATCAGTTCATCGATCAGTTTTTCATACATCATCTGGCTGCGCGAAGGCCATCTGGAGCAGATTTCCTTTGCCGCCTGTACTCCGGGGACACGGAGAGTCAGGTCGATGACGGTGTCTTTTTCCTCCATAAGCTGGCAGCGGACATGGCATCTGCCGATGACGCTCATGCTGTAGTCCGCCCTGGCGCTGAGCGTTTTGCGGGTGTCGATATGGAGCTCCCGCACACGGTCCATGATGGCCTTGCGCAGCTCCTCGCTCAGAGAATTTTTCAGGTAAACGAAAGCCTCCTTGCCGGAAGGGGTCATGGAATAGTAGGTGGAGTTTCCTGTCGTTTCCTTGTGGATCATTCCTCCCTCCTCCAGCTCGGACAGAGCCTGCTGGAGATGAAAGTAATTGGAGAACAGCTCCTCTAAGAGCACGTCACAGATGGCGGTGGTATTGACCGGCCAGGAGATGTTATCCAGCAGGTAGAGTATCGACAGCTTGTAATTGGGAAGGAAATCATCCATTTTTTTCCGCCTCCGGACCGGCTTCGCCGGCGGATCCTGAATCTTCTGAGCCTGCCGGGGCACCGGGATCAGACGGGATAACGGGCGGAGCCGGTTTTCCGGCTTCCGTCTGGACACCGACGCTCCCTGCCGGTTCTTCCGGTTCGGCTGGCGTATCGGTGCCGTCTTCCTCTTTGGGGATATAGTTGTCGAAAATCCTCACAAAGAAAAAGGAATTGATGAAGGCAATGAGGGCGACGCCCATCATGATCCCGACAAGGAGAACCAGTCCCTGCATTTCACCCGAAGGACTGAAGAAGAAAGCCAGCACAGGCAGCGCTGTGACAGCGGCAATCAGCAGGGTGTAGGGAAGGTGGCGGATCGCCATCAACAGAGCGTTGATAAAGGTGTTCTTTACGGTATTCACAAATTTGGCAAGAAGCGGATAGATATAGAGAAAAACCATGAGGTAGAAGAGGAGAGTCACCATCAGCAGGACATACATGACCTTGGAAAAAGCTGCGTCGACGGAGCTGACGAACCGGAAATCAACATACAGCACCGCCGCCACGGCCAGCATAATCACGTTGATGATGATGCCCTGCTTCAGATTCTGCCGGAAGGACTGAAAAAATCCTTTTACGATATAGGATTCTTCATTGCGGACCATCTTCAGCGTGACATAGAAAAGTGCGGTGAGGGAAGGCCCGATGGTGATGACCGGGATGCAGCATACCAGGCACAGAATATTCAGTATGATCAGATCCGCCACGCGTGACATGGCGGAAAAAAACTTGTTGTCCATGTTGAAAAAGCGTTCCATCTGTAACTCCTCCAAAGCTCCGTAGATTTACCGGAAGCACCTGATATCCGGAACGGATATTTCAGTATTTCCCTGCATACAGCTCACGGACCGGCCTTTTTCCTGTGTGCGAGGGGAAGGGCACCCCCAAATGGCCATCCGCAGCGTAGTAACATCTATTCAGTATATCTTTTTCTTTCTGAAAAAGCAAGGATTGGGTTTTATTCGCCTCTTGACAACTCCGGTAAGTATGATAGAATGAGGAAAGTGGTTAGCACTCGATTATTAAGAGTGCTGACAGACTGAAGGGAGAGAAATGCATGATTACTGTGCCAATTTATGACCTGTTATTACTTCCCGGTGTGACGTTTTATTTCAAAAAAGATACCTTTCCCCAGCAGGGCATCGGGTCGGAGAGTGTTGGTGAGAGTATTCTCTTTGTCATGCTCAGAGCGGAAAAAGACAGGCAGGATCTGACCTCGGAGGATATCTATCCGATCGGGATCCACGGGGTGATCGATAATATAGACGATGAGGAAAACATCCGCGTGCACGCTGACCAGCTGGTGCATATCCGGAATATCCGTCAGGTGGATGAAGGACTCCATGCGGATATCGAGCCTGTAGAGGAGATTGATGATCTCCCCGGGGAGGAAGCGAAGGAACGCTTTGCCAAGGTCAAGAAGCAGCTGATGGACTACTCCAAGGGGCTTCAGTGGGGAATCTGGGCGAGAAGCATGATTTACCACTGGAACAGCCTTGAGGAAGCGATCTGTGCTCTGGCCGGGTACATGAACTACAGCTGGCAGGATAAATACGCGCTTCTGGAGATGACCTCCCGCCGGGAACGGTTCAACCATATGGAAGAAGCGATCTTTGAGCTGATGGAGATCTTCCGGGTGGGAGAGGAGGCAGAGTCTGCCCAGAAGGATTCCAATGAGAA
>CACZQU010000282.1 GCA_902783305.1 uncultured Lachnospiraceae bacterium
AGGTAAACGATTATGCTTGAAATCTGAATCAGAAAAAAGTATATTCATATTGTTGTGGTTCCCCTGCAGACAGAGAGAGATTGTAGGCTCAGCCGCCCAATGAAACGAACTATATGCAGGGGGATTTTCTTTCTTTTTCAGCCAGAATACAGGAAAGGGACAGCTTTTGCAAGAGCCGGTCCGGAAATTTCAGTGAAACGCTGATTAAAGCGTTTTCCTCACGAAAATCGCAGGCACGAAGTGCTTTTTTCGACGATTTTCTTCGATTCTGCTTAGGCTTCTGAGGAGGTTTATCCTATGAAGACAAAACAATACGGCAAACTGATACTGGGGACAGCTATTCTGCTTTTACTCACCATCGTCATTCAGAAAACCCATATTGTGACGCTGGCTGACGACAACTATGATAATGATCCGGACGTTTTTTACAGTGAATCTTTGCATGATGAGTATTCAGGCGATACCGGATACTCTTTGAACGATGAATATACGGATAATTCCGGAAGCTTTGGAAATGATCAGGCCGGACAGGAGACTCCTTACGCCGAAGAGATTCAGGACTTCCAGGATGATTTTGACAGCATCGACAGCGAAGGGATTCTGTCCGGAAATGAACCCTCTTTTTACGAGAATCAGATTGATCCTGCCGCTGATGAGAACCAGGATCCTCCTGTCGATCATCCGGATCAGGATCCTCCTGCTGCCTTTCCCGGAGAAGCGGCTCCCTCTGCAGCTGATGAAGATGCCGGAGAAACAGACGAGGCCGTCATTGAAGCCGCAGCAGAAGCGGACGAGGTTGTGGAAGCTGTTACCACAGTTGACGATAATACAGATGCGCTGATAACCCATGGGGAAGCTGCAGATACTTTGACGGCAATCGGAGAATCCGGTGAAGGCTCAGCGGCTGAAGATACCACCATTACAACGACGGAGGACGTTACGGTCATCACCACCGAGACGGTTATCACCGAAGCAACCGAAATGACCACCGAGACGACGACGGAGGAAACGACAGAAAATGTGACGTTGAACGTCCGAAAGACCCTTGAGTATGACGGGAATTCCATCAACGCAGTTTCTGCAAGCTTCTATGTCTCGCTCTTTGAGGATGCGGCTCTGACCAGACTGATTCCGAAAAGTACCCGGGAGCTTCGGTTCGATCATTCCAGCCGATCGGTCAATGACGTGGTTTACAGCAAAGAGCTGGAGAGCGGCAGGACATATTACCTTGCTGAAACAGATGAGAACGGTACAGCGCTGAATCCTGAAGCTGCCGACATGACTCCTGTCTTCCCGGGTGGGGAAAACTACGGGATCATCGATGTAACCAGAGGAAAAACCCTGGACGACATCGTATTTTCCAATGTCTTCAGCGAATGGCCGGATGATTTCTATCTTGAAGGCTTCCTGGATGTGACAAAATACATTCTCCAGGAGGAGGAAAATCCCAGAGGAACCTTCTATGCGGGCATCTTCCTGGACAAAGATTACAAAGAGCTGGCAGACACATCTGTTGTGGATCAGCCCATCGTGAAGCTGGAGATTGACGGAGAGGAAAAGGTCACAGAAAGAGTGAGAGTCTTTCTGACACAGGAACTGGCAGAGGAGGGAGGCATTGACCTTTATGTCACAGAGACCGATGAGAAGGGAAATCCGATGCCGGATTCCATAACCTCAGTTTATGCTGTGGCGGTCAATAACGGGGATGTTCATGTGGGCATAAACCAGGAAGAGGAATCTGTTCCGGAGGTAGAGATTTCCAATGCTGCGTTTCCTCCCGACGGTTACATTTTTTACGGTTATCTGGATGTGACAAAAGTCCTTTTTTCAGTGCATCAGTCCGGAACCTTTTATGCGGGTATCTTCCTGGATAAAGATTATCAAGAGCTGGCAGATACGTCTGTCGTGGATCAGCCCATCGTGAAGCTGGAGATTGACGGAGAGGAAAAGGTCACGGAAAGGGTGAGCGTCTTTCTGACACAGGAAATGGAAGAGGAGGGAGGTATTGACCTTTATGTCACAGAGACCGATGAGGAGGGAAATCCGATGCCGGATTCCATAACCTCAGTTTATACTGTGGTGGTCAATAACGGGGATGTTCATGTGGGCATAAACCAGGAAGAAGAATTTATTCCGGAGGTTGAAATCATCAATATGGAATTCCCGTCCAACTACTACTGTGCCGGATATCTGGAGATATCCAAGAGGCTGGTCAATGCCTCGGGAGATGAAAAGACCGGCAAGGACACCTTCTACGCCGGCATCTTTAC
>CACZQU010000283.1 GCA_902783305.1 uncultured Lachnospiraceae bacterium
ATCTGTCCTGCAAAAAGGAAAAGTTTGACACCTTTGGCACCCCCTATACATTCCTTGGGACGATATCCACACTTCCGTCCTCTATCTGCCGGATGATTTCCTGTTCCCCTTCATATTTATCCATATAGGCAGTAAGCGCCCGCTCGGCGATCAATGTTTTCGTCTGACCAGCTTTTTCACTCACGCGCTCTAAGCGATGATATAAATCCTTGTCAAGTTTGATATTGAGATATATTCCATCCTTTTTAGGTCTGGCCATATGATCACCTCCATGTTCTGTACCTTTTTTATGTAATCCTATAACAAAACTTTTTTATGCCAATTATACTTCAATCAGCTACATTAAACAAGCTGTTATGAAAGGTTCGTTAAAAGGAAGAAAATGCATTTCTGGTCACATTGTAAATAAAAACCAAAGCCAAAAAGCCAATGCGGTTGTATCCCACACTGGCTTTATGCATTGTTACTGTCATAATCTCACTCTTGCAGAACCACTGCTTTTTCCCCAATCCGCAGCCTGGAATCTTCTTATCTTTCCCACCAGGGTGGGGAGGGATGGAGAAAAAATCGCAACTTTTTGTCCGGGAAGTTCTTTCCCCTGTATGGTAATCTATACGCAAACAACAACCAAAGGCACGGACAGCAATTTCATGCTAAATACCTTTCACGTATTTTGGAGCAGGTCCGACTCCTGTATAAGCGCGGTCGCTGCCAAGCAAAAAATCGTGCCTTGTAAATCGATCTACCAAACTTGTCAATCCAGATATTTAACAATAAGTTGATATATTAAAGGCACACACAGCAAATAAACACGACCACCTCGAACATGGAGTCGGTTCGCTCCGGAAATATGGTAGTTTCCAAATTTGAACTCGTGCCTTGCTTATGGCCCCTTCGTCTAACGGTCAGCGACGCCAGGTTCTCAGCCTGGAAATGTGAGTTCGATTCTCACAGGGGTTACTACACCCGGATCTGAAGTGATTTCATTTCCGGGTGTTTTGTTTGTTGTTTCTTTTTTGCAAAGCGGTAAACCAATGGTAATGGTTTTTTCCATGCATTTTCTAACTGTGTAAGGCGTTCTTATCAAGTAGATACGCTTCATCCATTCGCCTTACCTGCCTGCAGCCAGATAGTCTTTCCTGTGCTTCAGGATATTATGAAGCTCCTGCAAAACACCCCCTGTCATAAATGATGGTTCTACAAGGTCGACAACTTCCTGTACCTCATGCCTGGCGTCCTCCACAGTTGCCGATATCCCTGCTTCCTGAAATGCGGAAAGATCATTCAGATTATCTCCAAAATAGACTGTCTCTTCCTTTCTGATTTCCAGATATTCCTGCAGTAAAGCGAACGCTTCCCCTTTTCCGGCCTCTTTAGTAACGACATCACACCACTTTGCTCCGGAAACGGTCATTGACAGGGGAGAAAAAGCTGGTTTTTTCCTTAGCTGGTCGACTATTTCATCAACCCGGGAACTGTTAATAGACACTTCAAGGATTTGATTCATTGGAATATCTGTCAAATCCTCCACATTGCGTACTACATAATGATATTCATCCCTCAGCAAATGCATGAACGGACTATCTTCTCCTGTTTCTATCAATGTAACATCCGGAAGGGTTACCGAAACCACAGCGTCTTTTATTTTCCTCAGTTCTCTGATTAATGAAAGATATACTGAAGGTTCAATTCCCCAGCTGTGTAAAATTTCGTTCTCCTTTTGAATCATTGTTCCGCTTGATGCAATAAAAAAGATTTCATCCGCAACTGGCGAGAACAGGTTTCTCATGCTGCCATACTGTCTTCCACTGCATGCACAAAAAACAATCCCGTACTCGCCAAGTTCATGTATCACTTCAAAATATCTTGGATCTATCTCATGGGAACCTTCACTTACGAGCGTACCGTCAATATCACTTCCAATTAATCTGATCATATATTGCCTTTCCTTTTTGAGAAATCAATGGTTTCTTTTCATCAAAATCGATCAATGAATGATGGGAAGATTTAAGATGAAAGATTCAGCCACAAAGCGGGGCGGACGGCGACCGAATCGCTGAACACAATGCCGCCATCCTCAAGAATGGAGCCGTCCTCCCAAACATTCGCGGCATCGATATTCCCGTAGCCAGGCGAGCGCAGCCACCAACTGCAGACAGCCCCAATTGCCGCCACATTCCTCCCAGGATAGATGCCTCATCATGCCCCGGTTCCTCTTTCCAGCCAATTTCTTCCAGCCTTTCCCGGAATTCTTTCATAGTGAAACGTTCTGGCAGCAGGACAAAGCATTCAAAGATATCCTCAATCTCTGTCGGCGGATAGCTTGCCTCCAGCTCGCCCCGAAGCTCTTCCTTGCTTCCCTTACTGTAGTCCCTCATCAAATCTTCAAATACATATTTTGTGAAGGCTGTATCATTTGGTCTCTGCCTCTTCGCAACATTCAGAAGCCTGACGATATCCCTCGGCCTCGACCAGGTAATCTGGCGGATATATTGGGATGGTTCCATACCTTCGATCTGGTCCGGAAACCATTTCTTATACCTTTCCATGTCACTTCCAGTGGTGGCTCCTTTTTCATTTTCTGCCACTTCGATCCGCTTCAGGAGCAGCTTCATGACAGGTAATGTATATGTCTCACTGGAGTCACTCGACCATTTAAGGTCAAACCTGTAGCCTTCCATCTCCCGTTTCAGGCTCCGGGCGGGCAGTCTTTCTTCAATCGCCTGGATGACTTCCGGGCGAAGCGTGCAGAATACCTTCGTGTTCTGATGCCATCCTTGTTTATGGATAAATTCATTAAATCTCTTGACTTCTATGGCGAGATCATGCACCAGACGCAGATCTCTCAGGTAACCTTTCTCGTCCCCATAATGGATATCAAGCTCATCTACGAAGATGTAATACGGAGTCACCCCCCTGCTATCCCTTAATTGCAGAAACCACTTCTCAGCATTCTCCATAGCTTCAGAGAAGGTGTATTCCTTCCTTCCTATGTTAAATTCCGGGAACTCTACGCTGATATGCGGCTGGATGAATTTCAGAAGAGGCGGAACGTTCACAGGAAGGCTTAAATCCACTCCTCCGGATACCGTGGCCTGGAGTTCTTTTTTTAAGACCCCCATGACGAATCTTTCAAATTTCTTCCAGTTGCTGTCTTTGAAGAAGATTTTACCATCCTTATTGTCCCGGACGATCGAGAGAAACAGATGCCACTTCCAGACCAGAGAGAAGTCCAGTTTGTCCACCTGGTCATCCAGTTCCTCATCAACCCGGTAAATAACAAAAGACTGGGAGGCTACAGTCTCCATACTGGATTTCACCTGATGAGTATATTCCCGCTCAAAAAGAAGAAAAGTGGAAATTGTCGCATGATTCTTATCCCATAAGCACTGATCAAGATAACGAAGAGCCGCCGTTTTTCCAAGGCCTTTGTTCCCTACAATATAGCATATGTCTCCAGTAATCAGGCTGTCCACATTCATGTTCGGGGGGATCAGATAAGTATTCATAAATTCCCGTCTGCTTCGGCTGATATCTTCCTTGGCATCTGGCTTTCCTGCGTGGATATCACTGATTTTGACTTGACCCATCTTACACGCTCCTTTAGGGGATTGAAAAAGCTCTTTCCCATGAGATACTTTCTTATATTTTACCTCACCAGATTCTGCTTTTCAATAAAATCGGTTTGTTCCGTTGCCCCCCATAAGCAATAAAAACCCCTGTGAGCGATTTTCAGGAAGATACGAGTGGAATAATCCCACTTTGCTTCCTGATATCGCGCCACAGGGGCATTTTGATTCTTCTATGATAACATGATTAACAAACTCGCCCGTCCCCTGAAGACGGAAAGTAAGATCCGGCAGACGAATATGGTTCCAGCCTTTTCAACATTCACCAGATATCACCTCTAAGTCACGCTATTCAGCCTTCTTTATACCGATCGCAGAGTTTACCTTTTTCCGGATGAAGCCGCATCTGATGGCAGTATGCATTGAACCCGTATTGGTTTCTGCATGTGCCCAGACCGGCTTCTTTCCCTGTAAGACAGACTCAACGCACATTTTCCGGACAAGAGCCGCAGCTATACCTCGCCCGCGGTAATCCGGATTCACTTCCACGCCTATATCAATTTCCTCTGAACTCACTGCGGCAGAAAAAGCTGTGCCGCAATACAGCTCATGCTCAAAAGCTGCATATCCATACCCATTCTCAAGGAACTCTGTTTCTTTCCATGAGAATGAAGGAATAATCCTGCCGGTGATTGTATTGATATTATTGCTGTCAATCTTCCGGATATCGATATTCGTATTTGTGCTGATAATATGTCCGGCATACTCGTATTCAATCCTGCTTCCGATCTCTTCACCCTTTTTGCGGAAGAAACGAACAGCAAAGTCAGAATCCGTTATCAGGAGCATACGTCTTTTGTCTTGATGGCAGACAGAGTTCACCATTTCCTGGAGAATTATTTCGGATACAGTTCCCGAAATATAAGCAAACCCGCAATAGTGCCAGAAAAGCACGGTTTCTACATCAGCTTCCTCATTCACATAGATGTCACCTGACTGGAATCCCTCTGCAATGGAGCATGGGTATACCTTGTTAGCGGTATTTGCCTTTGCCCACGGCACATAATTCAGATATTCGCTTTCAGATACCTTTCTCATTACTATGTATCAATCCTTACCATCTCGGTCAGCACTTTATTCCGGTATGTCAAATCATCCCTCGCAGAAAAGCCCCGGCTTTCCCAGAATGCGTTCCCGGCCTCGTTGTAATTGAACACAAGCAGGGCGGCCTTGTTAATGCCTTCCGCTTCTAATGCGGCCAGGGCATGATCCAGAAGGTTTGAAGCAATCCCCTGGCGCCGGCACTCCTTTGACACAGCCATGTGATGGATAAAACCCCGTCTCCCGTCGTGCCCTGAAAGGATTACTCCGATCACGTCCTCACCCTTCATAGCGACAAAACAGGTTGACGGATTGCGCTTCAGATATTTATTGATTCCTTCACGAGAATCATCATATTTACTCCATGATATAATCCCGTATTGCTTTGAGCGTGATCATAGCAGAGGTTGCTCCGGGATCCTGATGCCCAATGCTTC
>CACZQU010000284.1 GCA_902783305.1 uncultured Lachnospiraceae bacterium
AAGTCAGTTCCCCAAAAGGGGTTAAGCCGGATCCGGCTCTGCATGGAAATTTTCGCGTAACTATTCCGTCAGCCTCGCGCATATGAAGCGCGAGGCGTGCAAAAACATTGGTATTCAGGCATCAGGCGCACCAGGAATGTGCGTCAGCGCCACGCCCGATGCGTGACGGTTCAGCCTGACTGAACAGACAGGTTTTTGTACAGCCAGACAAACTCATAGCTGTGGAGACCGTAGTTCCTGGCGTCACAGACCGTTCCGGTCAGAAGGTTGGTGCATCCGGAATCCTCGCTGATCCAGGCAGTCTGGTCTTCGTCGCTGAAGTTGAACAAGGCGATCAGCTTCTCCCCGTTATAGTAGCGCCCGATACCCAGGACATGGTCATTGTACGTCTCACAGATCCAGGTGTCCGCGTCGTTGCCGAACACCTCATGGGAGGCCCGGAGCTGTTCCAGCTCGCGCAGGGCATGGAAAAGGCGCTCCTGCCGGGTGCCGGGAGTATAGCGCTTTTCTGCTTCCTCCCAGTTGAAGCTTCCCCGGTGAATATAGCGCGAATCGTCCCATTTCAGGGGATCCTGATGATATCCGTAATCATTGAGCTGTCCGATCTCATCTCCGCTGTAAATGATCGGAATTCCGCTCTGGGTCAGCAGGAAGGCGTGAAGCAGGATATCCAGCCGGATTCCCCGGTCAGCTTTGACGCTGTTTCCCTCGTATTCTGCCGCCTCGATGCCGCACAAAGAAGCTGTCGTGCCGCACAGACGCGCGTCCCCCAGACGGGGGTCATTGTTGTACAGCTCGCCCCGCATGTCGGAGCCGAACAGGGTCCCGGTCAGAAAATCGTTCAGATATTTCTTGTGAGCCACCTCATCCAGGCCGAACTGACGCAGGAAACCGTAATCCAGTCCCCATCCGATGTCGTCGTGACAGCGCAGGTAATTGAGAAACATATAATCGTGAGGCAGGGCAAAGACGGTACCCAGCTGATGCTTCAGAAGCCGTACGTCCTTGGTGGCTACCGTGTGCCAGGTACTGGCCATGGTGGTGACATTGTACAGCATCTGACATTCCGGCTTCTCTACGGTTCCGAAATAGGGAACCACCTTTGAAGGCTCCATGACCACTTCCCCCAGCATCAGGGTGCCGGGACAGACGATATTGGAAGCGATATGCATGATCCGGACCAGGTTGTGAACCTGGGGGAGGTTGCGGCAGTTCGTCCCCAGCTCCTTCCAGATGTAGGGGACGGCGTCCAGGCGGATGATATCGATTCCCTGATTATAAAGGAAGAGCATGTTCGCGGTCATATCGTTGAAGACGACAGGATTCGCGTAGTTTAAATCCCACTGATAGGGATAGAAGGTAGTCATCACCACCTTGCCGGCCTGCGGACACCAGGTGAAATTACCGGGAGCAGTGGTGGGGAAAACCTGAGGAACGGTCTTTTCAAATTCGGAAGGGATATCCCAGTTGTCATAGAAAAAATACCGGCTCTGGGCTTCGGCATCACCAGCCTTTGCCTTGAGCGCCCACTCGTGGTCTTCACTGGTATGATTCATGACGAAGTCCAGACACAGGCAGATGTCATCATGGTGGCATTCCCTTGCCAGATCCGCCAGATCCTCCATCGTGCCAAGCTCCGGCTGAACCTGCCGGAAATCGGAGACCGCGTAGCCCCCGTCGCTGCGCCCCTCCGGTGACTGCAAAAGAGGCATCAGATGAATATAATTGACTCCGCAGTCCTTGATATAATCCAGATGGCTCTCTACACCCTTCAGGTTTCCCGCGAAAGCGCCGACATACATCTGCATGCCAAGCATATCGGTTCTTTTGTACCAGGAGGGATCGGCGAGCCTTCTGCGGTCCAGCTCCTTCAGGGCATCGGGGCGATTCCGGTAGAACTCATGAAGTACGGTGCAGAAATAGTCAAAAGCCTTCCCGTCGCTGTGATACAATTCATAATAAAGCCATTTCAGCTCATCATAAGCCTGCGACAGGCGCTCGCGGAATTCGGTTTCCCAGGTTTTGCTGATCATTTTTTCGCTCCTTTATTGTTTGTTATCAGGAACAAAGGCATTCCATTATGCCTTCCTTAACGGTTTATCTGTGGAGGTGAACAGGTTTGTGAATAGTAACACAATCATAAGCAGGAATCCCGGTTTTGTCAATTGATACTTGCAATTGATAGAAAACTTCATTATAATACGTTGGGTAAAAGGCACAAGGACGTGATTCTTTCCGTCAGGGTGCTTTTTTTCGATTCTGCCAGATACACTCCCGTGAGGAAGGAAACCCGGCAGAGCCTGATTCAAGGTTTGCGTTTGCAAGAAAGGAGTAATGCTGCATGATTGAATGGATCACCAATGTAAATAATACATTGAATAGCATGGTATGGGGCTGGCCGGCCCTGATCCTTCTGGGATTTGTCGGTGTCCTCATGACACTTATGACCAGGTTTTTCCAGGTTTCCCATTTCGGGTACTGGATGAAGCACACCATCGGGGCGATCTTTGGCGAGACCCATGTGACGGCCCATACCGAAGACAAGAGCATTACACAGTTCCAGTCCCTTTGCACGGCTCTTGCCGCGACGGTCGGCACCGGTAATATCGTCGGCGTCGCAGGCGCCATCGCTGTCGGAGGACCCGGAGCGGTATTCTGGATGTGGCTGATCGCTTTCTTTGGAATGATGACCAACTATTCAGAAAATGTCCTTGGTATCCTTTACCGCAGGAAAAATTCCGAAGGGGAATGGTGCGGAGGCGCCATGTACTACCTGAAGGACGGACTGGGAGCCAAAAAGGGGATGAAATGGGTCGGCGCTGCGCTGGCCGTTCTTTTCTCCTGCTTCTGTCTGCTCGCCTCCTTCGGGATCGGAAATATGAGCCAGGTCAACAGCATGGTGGAAAACGTCAACCATGCCTTCGGCATCCCGAATGTCGCGACGGGAATATTCCTTTTTGTTGCCGTGGCGCTGGTCATCATCGGCGGCTTAAAGAGGATTGCGGCTTTCACGGAAAAACTGGTTCCCTTCATGGTGATCCTGTATCTTTTTGGAACGTTTACCATCATTCTGATGAATTTCAGTACGATTCCTGCTGTTTTTGCTTCGATCTTCAAGGGCGCCTTTGCGCTGAAATCGGCTGCCGGCGGAGTTGTCGGCTCCGGTATCGCGCTTGCCATGCAGATGGGCATGAAGCGAGGGGTCTTCTCCAACGAGGCAGGCCTTGGCTCCTCCGTTATGGTTCACTCCAGCTCCAATGTCCACGAGCCTGTCCGTCAGGGAATGTGGGGGATCTTTGAGGTTTTCGCGGATACCATCGTCGTCTGTACCCTGACTGCGGTTTCCATGCTGTCCTGTGGTCCTGTGGATCTGGCCACCGGAAAGCTGACCGAGGCGGGAGAGGCTGTCGGCTCCAGCGCCCTGATGAGCTTTGCCTTTGAACAGTGCTTCGGGAAAATCGGAGCGGTGTTTATCGCTCTGGCCATCCTGCTGTTCGCCTACTCCACCGTACTCGGATGGAGCCATTATGGCGCAACGGCCTGTGAGTACCTTTTCGGGACGAAATCCGTGATCTTTTACCGGATTGCCTTCTCCGCGATCGTCTTCGCCGGCTCCATGATGAAAGCCCAGCTGGCATGGGACATCTCCGATACCTTCAACGGCATGATGATGATCCCCAACCTGATTGGCGTACTGGTTCTTTCTCCGCAGGTGATGGCCTGCACAAAGAATTATGTTGACCGCAAAATCCGCGGAAAGAAGGATGTAGAGCCGATGCTCTCCATGTTCCCCGATATCCAGAAGGCGGAAGAATTTGCCGTCCTTGGCGGAGAAGACTGACAGAAAAAGAAACAGTGTGTACTCAAAGAAAATTACAATTCACGGTCTGACCATTCGCCCGCGTGGCTTTACGGTTAATCCGTCAGGAGAAACAAAAGGAACTGCGCTGTTCGCAGTTCCTTTTGTTTCTCTTGACTCCCCCGGAGGATTATACTAGTATGGATTTAACCGATATCCGCGCTCATGCCGACCCCGGACATCGGGACAAAACAGGATAAACGGAGGATTCGTCCAATGGAATACATTACCTATGACAGCTCGTCAGAACTTTTTGTTCTCAGAACCCGGAATACGATGTATCAGATGAAAAAGGGCAGATTCGGATATCTGCTGCACCTGTACTATGGAAGGGATCTGGGCCGGACAGATACGCAGTACCGCGTCGTCTGCCTGGACCGGGGCTTTTCTCCCAATCCGGCAGATACGGGAGAGGACCGGTCCTTTTCCCTGGATGTTCTTCCGCAGGAGTATTCCGGCGCGTCGAACGGAGACTACCGGATCACTTCAGCGAAAGCCCGCGGCGGGGACGGGAGCGACTGCCTGGATTTCCGCTATGAGTCACACCGGATTTATCCAGGCAAATACAGCCTGCCTGGGCTGCCCGCCCTTTTTTCTTCCGGGGAAGAGGCACAGACCCTGGAGATCACCCTGTGTGACAAAGTATCCGGTCTCAGAGCCGTCCTGCTGTACGGGGTTTTCCCGGACAGGGACGTCATCACCCGGGCGGTACGCTTCGAAAACAGAGGAAACGGCACCATCCTGCTGGAGAAGGCGATGTCGATGCAGCTGGACTTTCTGGAATCTGATCTGGAGCTGGTTCATTTTCATGGCAGGCATACGATGGAGAGAGTGCCGGAACGAATGGCACTGATGCACGGACGTGTCTGTGTGGAAAGCACCCGGTGCTCCTCGAGTCATCAGCATAATCCCTTTGTCATTCTCTGCGGGAAAGATACAGGGGAGACAGCAGGAGAGTGCTGGGGAGTGATGCTGGCCTACAGCGGAAGCTTTCTGATCGAGACAGAAGTCGACCAGTATGGACAGACCCGGATGGCTGCGGGGATTCATCCCGATCAGTTTGAATGGACGATGGAACCGGGAGAAGTCTTCCATACACCGGAGGTGATCATGACCTATTCCGGCGAGGGCTTTGGAAGGATGTCCCGCCAGCTCCATGACGTCATCCGGCAGAACCTCATCCGCAGCAGCTTTGCTTCACGGCCGAGACCGATCCTGGTCAACAGCTGGGAAGCCGCCTATTTCCGGTTTGATGAGAAGCTGCTTCTGGATATTGCCGGAAATGCCAGGGATATGGGTCTGGATCTTTTTGTGCTGGATGACGGATGGTTTGGAAATCGCAACGATGACAACTGTGCCCTGGGAGACTGGGTGGTCAACGAAGAAAAAATCCACGGCGGGCTGAAAAAGCTTTCAGATGAGATTCAGCGGATGGGTATGAAAATGGGTCTGTGGATCGAACCGGAGATGGTGAGCGAGGACAGCGACCTGTACCGCCGGCATCCGGACTGGTGCCTGAAATTTCCGGGAAGAGCTCCGTCCCGGGGACGGTCTCAGCTGAATCTGGATATCACCCGCAAGGAAGTCAGGGATGCGGTTATGGATCAGATCCTTTCCGTCATCCGGGAATGCCATATCTCCTATATCAAATGGGACTTTAACCGGAACGTGGGGAATATTTATTCCTCAGCGGCTCAGGCCCGACAGAAGGAAATTCCTCATCGCTATGTCCTGGCTCTTTACGAAATGCAGGAGAGACTGATCTCGGAATGCCCGGATCTTCTGTTTGAGAACTGCGCGGGCGGCGGCGGCAGGTTTGATGCCGGGATGCTGTACTATTCCCCGCAGATCTGGTGCAGTGACAATACGGATCCGGTAGACCGGCTTGTCATCCAGTATGGGACCTCCTTTGCCTATCCGCCCAGCACGATGGGAGCGCATGTGAGCGTCAGCCCCAATCATCAGACCGGAAGGGCGACGCCGTTCTCCGCCAGGGTAACGGTAGCCCGGAACGGAACTTTTGGATTTGAGATGGATCTGGGAAAACTGACAGAGGTTCAGAAGGAAGAGGTACGGCGGTCGGTGGATCAGTACAGGAAGGATGAGCCGCTGATCCTGGGCGGAGATTATTTTCGGCTCACGGACGCGGCCTGCGACCGGGATCAGGTATTCTGGCAATTTGTCTCCAAGGATCAGAAGGAATGCCTGGTACAGGGAATTATCCTTCGGCCGAAGTCAAACGGGCCGATTTCCTTTATCCGGCTGCAGGGACTGAAGGAAAAAGCGGTTTATCAGGACACCGGGACGGGAGAAGAATATACAGGCGCGGCGCTGATGTATGCCGGTATTCCCCTTCCCCTGGCCTGGGGTAACTATCAGCCGATGCAGATGCATCTGGTGGAGAAAGAAACGACGGAAAGTGAGAGGTGAAGATGAAAAAATGGATGGGGAAAGCCCTTGTCCTGGCGGTTCTGCCGGTATTGCTATGCGCAGGGGCACAGGCAGAGGAAATCTACGGCAGCAGCGCTGGACAGCATGAGAACCGGGGAAAAGAGGATGACTATGACTCCGGCGATGAAGAGCTGTTCGATGTGAGCTTCTATAATGAGTATTCCTATGATGAGGATGATTCCTACGGTCAGTATCCGGATGAGGATGATCTGTATGGGAATGATCTCTATGATGAAGACCTGCATGAGGGACATGACAGTGACTTCTACGAGGACGACTGGCAGGAGGACGCGGGAAGCTGGCAGGGAACCGAAGCTGAGGTACACAATGGAAATGAAGCTTATCATGCGGCCGGGACGCAAAATGGAACCGGGGCAGCAAATGCGGCCGGCACGCAGAATGGAATCACCACACAGAATGGAACCACTGCGCAGAACCTGACCGGCTCACCCTACGGCGCCAATGTCCAGGGCCCGGTTCTGACCGGTGATCCGGCCAAAGATGCCGATAAGGATATCCTCGTATTGCTGGAGGG
>CACZQU010000285.1 GCA_902783305.1 uncultured Lachnospiraceae bacterium
AAGAGCAGCGGAAAGACAACGGAAATGACGATTACATCGGAAAAGGCCGATCTTCTCGCTGTCGTTGATTATTTTAAGAATCTTGGGACATTCGATAAGATCTTCCTTCTTGGCGGAAGCCAGGGCGGCTTCATTTCCTCTCTCGTTGCTGCTGAACTCAAGGATGAAATCGGCGCGCTTGCCATGTACTTCCCGGCTCTGTGCGTTCCGGATGACTGGAAGAAAAACTATCCTGATCCCGCAGAGGCACCCGATACCTTTGATTTCTGGGGAATGGATCTGAGCAGGGAATTTGTTGAGGATGTGCAGAAGATTGATGTGTTTGGCATTATTGGAGACTACAAGGGTGATGTCCTGATTCTCCATGGCGATAAGGATCCGATTGTTCCCTACAGCTATTCCGAGCAGGCGGAAGAAACCTATGAGAATGCGGAGCTGGTTAAAATGGACGGCGAAGAACACGGATGGTCCGAGGAAGCTGCGCCGAAGGCAAGGCAGATGGTTCTGGAGTTCTTTGAAAAGCACTGAGATATAAGGATACCCTGGATTGTTGTGGAAGAAAACACAAAATCCGGGGTATCCCCCGTCAAAGGGAAAGACATTCCGTCTTTTCCTTTTTATCAAGTGTAATGCTAAGGTGACTACTTTGTAAGTCCTGCCTTGAAGAGAAAGCAATATAATAAAAAGGAGATAGTGCAAAAATGAAATTTTACAAATGTGAAGGCTGCGGCAAGATCGCTGTTCTGTTTAAGGAATCTGCCTGCCCCACGAAGTGCTGCGGAGAAGCGATGTCTGAAATGATTCCCGGAACCACCGATGGTGCTGCGGAGAAACACGTACCGGTCATTATCCAGGAAGGTAATATCGTGAAGGTAAAGGTAGGAAGTGCAGAGCATCCTATGCTGGAAAATCATTTTATTGAATGGATTGTCCTGGAAACCAGTCAGGGTTACCAGAAAAAGGATTTACGCCCCGGCGGAAATCCGGAAGCATCCTTTGCACTGGCCGAAGGAGAGACTGTTGTGGGTGCGTATGAGTTCTGCAATCTCCATGGACTGTGGAAAGCCTGAAAACCTGACTGTAGTTGGAAATGCTTTCTGGGCTGATTCACTTTCAGGGGATTCACAGGTGTTGAATAATTACTATTATTTTATTCCTGACAGTGAAGGAATTCATAAAATTTCGATATCACCTGTTTCTGAATCCGGTGAATTTGAATGTGGTGTTTACGATGACAATTTTACGGAGATAAAACATTCTTATGGTAACAGAACTATAGAATCAGAGCTTAGTAAACGGGTATATTATATATGTGTCAAGTCTGGCGGTAGTTTATGTGGGAACTACAGGCTTCACATTGAACAGGCCGTTACTCATGGGTGATTGTGGGAACGCAAAGCACGAATCATTCCACAGGAGTCATTTTCAATACAATTATGGATATGCACCAGGGAAGCTGGACCTGGGGGGAAGAAGAGTCTTTCTACGAATATGATATGGATATCCGATCACATCCATGATAAAAATGACGTATAATCGAAAGATTGTAACGGGATGGCAGCTGTTGGGACGCACTGGAGACATCAACATATTCATCTGAAATCCAGAAGGGTCGTTCATGTACGGCAGCCCGGGGCTTGACTTGTACGAGAGAAACTATTTTGGGCGAATATCGGGTGTTTTCTGATAAACACATGGAGCAGACATGAAGTTCAAAGAATATGGAAAGCAGAACCGTGAGGTCATCATGCTGCTTCACGGCGGCGGACTGTCATGGTGGAATTACCGATCGGAAGCGGAGCTGCTGTGCGGCCGCTTTCACGTTGTACTGCCAATCCTGGATGGACATGCGTCCAGCGATGAGGATTTTGTCAGCATAGAAGAAAACGCCGGCAGGATGATTTCCTTTATTGACAGGGAGTATGGCGGATCCGTTCACCTGATCGGCGGGCTGTCCCTGGGTGCGCAGATTCTGGTGGAGATGATGTCCCAGCGGGAGAATATCTGCAGGTATGCCCTCATCGAAAGCGCGTCTG
>CACZQU010000286.1 GCA_902783305.1 uncultured Lachnospiraceae bacterium
ATGTCGCTGACTATCCTCTTTATGGTACGATTGCCAATATCAACGCATTTGCCATCGGGGCCGCGCTCATTAAGCCGGATATCAAGGTGGTGCTGAAGTGGTCCTCCCAGAAAAATGTGGACTGGCGAGGAGAGTTTGACTGGGAAGGAATCCCGGTTATTTCCGGACCGGATTTTATCAAACCGGGATCTGAAGAGAGGGAATACGGGCTGTATTATACGAAGGACGGTGAATTTGTCCGTCTGGCTGCCCCGATCTGGCAATGGGGGAAGTATTATGAACTGATCATCCGCACAGTGCTCAAAGGAACCTATTCGGCCCAGCTGCCCAGGGCGGATCAGGCAATCAATTACTGGTACGGAATGGCAGCAGGAGTCGTTGACGTCATCCTGTCCAAGAAGCTTTCTTATTACTCGGACAAGCTGATCTCCATTCTTCGAAGGGAGATCATCGGCGGGGATCTGCTTCCGTTTGAGGGTGAGCTTCACGATCAGGAGGGGAATGCCCATTCGTCCACGCAGACGGTTCTGACCAGTGACGAAATTATCCGGATGGACTGGCTCAATGACAACATCATCGGGGAAATACCTCCTTCCTGGAAGCTGTCCGAGAGCAGCCAGAAGACCATAGAGGTCAGCGGAGTCAAGGAAGCTGTGGAATAAAGAACAGAATAAAAAACGGGAGAGGGAAATGAATATTCTGTGTGTGGCAGATGAGGAAGAGAAAAGCCTCTGGGATTATTATACTCCGGACAGCCTGAGGGAAGTGGACCTGATCGTGTCCTGCGGGGATCTTCACCCGGATTATCTCCAGTTTCTGGTGACGATGGGAAACTGTCCTTTGCTTTATGTCTATGGAAATCATGACCAGACCTATGACCGCAATCCTCCCTGGGGATGTGAATGCATTGAAGACCGGATTTACAATTTCGACGGTCTGAGAGTCCTTGGATTAGGCGGATCCATGAGGTATAAGCCCGGAAAAAACATGTATACCGAAAAAGAGATGCGAAGAAGGATTGCCAGACTGTCGGCCAATCTGACCATGACCAACGGCTTCGATGTCCTTGTCACACATTCCCCGGCTCTTGGATACGGGGATCTGGAGGACCTTCCCCACAAGGGATTTGCATGCTTTAATGACCTGCTGGAAAAATACCATCCTAAATATATGTTTCACGGACATGTCCATAAGGCCTATGGACATTTTCTGCGCGAACGGCTCCATCCCTCCGGAACCATGATGATCAATGCCTGCGGGCGCTGTACAGTAGAGATTTCGGATGCTGATTATCCCCCAAGGGGTAAGACAGGATCCGTACTGTATGATCTCTATACTCTGCTGCAGAGGTCTTAGGGCATTACCTTTTGAAAAATTCCTTGATTTTCAGACGGTGACTGGGTAAAATGGTAGTAATGATTTTGAATTGCGGTACAGACTGCCGCCGGCAGTCTGACAGCAGGGAGGATGAATGAGAAGGAAAAGAATCGTCTGGCTGGCTGCCGCGATGGTTCTTGTCTGCAGGTGTCACGCTTTTGCGGGAGAGATTCCGCTCCAGGATCCAAAAACGTTTGTTTCGGAAGAGCCCCGGCCAGGCAGGGAAGCGGAGGACGCAGGACAGCCGGAGGTGAAGGCCGCAGATGAAGGTGCGTTTTTTACCAGTCTGGATCAGGCAGAGGAGGTTTTTATTCTCGAATCCACGCCGGCTCCGCCGGTACAGGCGAAGGACGATGGGGAAGCGGTAAGGAAAGCCGCCTCAGATCTGAGGGAGGGTCTTGAAGCGCGTCGGGAGACGATCGGGGTGACGGTTACCTGTCAGAGTGACAGTGACGCGGAAGGGCTTTACAGCAGGATACGTGAGACGGCCTTCACCCTTGGACCTGATGAAGCAGAGAATGATTATCTGCGCTACTGCGTCGAATATGATGATCCGGGTCCGGTTCTGATGGAGGCGGAAGGTGACAGTTTGGTCTATCACTGGGATACCTCCTGGCGGTATTATGCTTCGCTTCTTCAGGAGAGGGAGCTTTCCGATGAGATTGACGCAGTGATAAACGGGTTGGATCTGGACGGCCTCTCACCCAGGGAAAGAGTAGAGAGAATCTACCGTTTTGTGACAGACAATGCGGGTTTTGATTATCAGGAAGCGCCGGCTTCCCACAGCGCTTATACGGCGATGTTTTCCCGATGCGCGGTCTGCCAGGGCTTTTCATTACTGTTTGCAAGGCTGTTGACCCGTGCCGGGGTGCCTAACCGGATCCTGACCGGACATGACCATATGTGGAATCTGGTGGGTGTGGACGGATTGTTTTACAATTGTGATGTGACCTGGGAGATTACCAAGGGAGATGGTTCGCGGTATCTGCTCCAATGCGACCGGGATTTTGAGTCCGATCATTTCAGGGATGAATGGTTCGGGGGAGAAGAATTCCGCATTCTGTATCCCCCCGCGCAGTATTCCCTGTACTGACCCGGAGGAGCCGGAGCTTATCCGCGGTTTCAGGCAGTCCGTTGCAGCGTACTTTTACATTACAGGAGGGAACAGAATGGAAATTGGAGCGGTCATTGGTGTCACTGCGATTATCTGTATGGCTTTGATAGCCGTACTCGCGGCAGTTATTTCCGCTGTAGCCGCGGTGTCCGGTTTTGAAAATCCAGAAGAAAGAGAGTGAGGTTTTAAAGGGAAACTTTCGTCTCACTGG
>CACZQU010000287.1 GCA_902783305.1 uncultured Lachnospiraceae bacterium
TCTGTCTTGCCGACCTGGTGTTACTGGCTTTTTTTGCACAACATTTTCCGTTTTCTGTCTACGAGACAGAAGAACTCCATACTACGATCCGGGAGTTTTTCTCCATCGAACATATCCGGCGGATGGTTCCCTTTATCCTGATTTTGTCCGTTTCCGCTCTGGGGATTGCGGGGGTGCTTTGGGTGCAGAGCAGACGGAATGCACACCGCTTTCCGAACAGGAAGTACAGCCGGTACCGGGCGAAGGGAAGGGCAAAACTCAGCCCCCCCGACAAATCCGCTTTTATGGTATCAAGATGGGTGATGATGGCCGCTTTTTCCGCGCTCATCATGTTTGGCGGGATTTTTTCCGGCGTGATCATTCCCGGAATTGCGCTGCCGGTTCTTTCGTGCCCCACAAACCGTGATCAGTTTATCGAGAGCAGCTGCTATTTCCTGGCTCATCTTCCGGACCTGTTTGAGGAATACAGCGCAGGGGGCATCGTGCTGTTCTTCCTTTCCACGATCGGCTTTGCCATATTGCTTGGGAGAATGATCTGCGGATTCCTGTGTCCGATGGGACTTATTCAGGACATCATGCATACTGCCAGGCAAAAAACCAAAGCAGCTGGGGTACCGGTAAAGGCTTCTTTATACCAGACGCTGGCTGTGCTGAAATGGGGAATGCTTATTCTCCTGTTCGGACTGGTATTTGCGGGAGGTGAATTCTGCAGCTTTTGCCCCGCTATTACAGTCTCCCCGGTGTGGGCCGGGATGAAGGTCAGTCTGTATTTCAGCGGGTTTTTCATGATCCTTATCCTGATCGGCAGTTTTTTCAAGAGAAGACTGTGGTGCAATATCTGCCCGCTGGGTTATCTGATCGGATTGTTGAGCCGGGTTTCTCTTTTCCGCCTGAAAAAAAACACGACCTCATGCACGGAATGCGGAGCCTGCTATGAAGCCTGCCCGATGGGAATCAAAATGATTTATACGGAAAGAGAAAAGACCGATGTGACGGACATTAACTGCATTTTCTGCGGGGAATGTGTACGCAGGTGTCCGGAGAACGACGCACTGTCGATCTGTTTTGCGGGAAAGAAGCTGTATACGGCGTCCAGGCTGCAGGTGATGTCAGGGTTTGAAGACGGAAAGGATATCCGTCTGGTGTCTGTAAATCAGAAATAACGGGCGTATATACCGCCAATATAATCGATGAGGTAAGTATGACAGAAAGTATGATATCAAAACAGGAACGGCAGGAAGCCCGTTTTGTCAGAAAAGCTTCCGGAACCAGCGCCGGATATCTGCGGAGAATGGAAGAGCTTGGAAATATGCCGGATGCGCTGACCCCTTTTCTGGACATTCTGCGAAGAGTCTATGTGGATATGGAAAATCCGCTTGCGGATTATCAGCAGCCACTGGTCGGTACGTACTGTGTGATGGCTCCACAGGTGCTCATCTATGCAGCGGATGCAATTCCTGTGAAGCTATGCAGTGGAAGCTATACGGCCTTTTCCGTCGGAGACGACATTTTTCCCAGGGACGCCTGCCCGTTAGTGAAAGCGGTAGCCGGATTTGAGCAGATGGAGCTGATGCCGGTTTACCGGGACTGCTCGGCAATGGTTGTTCCGATTACCTGCGACTGCAAAAAGAAAATCGTAGAGATGCTTTCCCGTACTCATGATGTCTGGCCGATGCAGGTTCCTGCGGGCAGGGAGGACACGGACATCGACTGGTATGTGTCAGAGCTGTACGCGCTGGCGGAAAAGCTGGAGCAGATAACCGGAAAGCCCATTACCTGGGATACCATGGCAGAAGGAATGAATCTTGTCGGGAAGGCAAAATATGAGCTGTCCCGATATATGGACATAAAGAAACGTACACCCTATCTGATGTGGGGAACGCATACCCTCAGTGTGATGAACGCGGCTTCCTACATGCGGGTGGATGTGTGGACTTCCTGTATGCATACACTTAACCAGGAGATGGAGGAAAGGATGACCGCCGGCAGAAAGGTCACTTCCCGACAGCGCCCGCGGATCCTGTTAACCGGATCTCCGGTAATTTTCCCCAACATGAAGGTTCCTCTTCTCATAGAGGAGATGGGCGGTATTCTTGCGGCGGATGAAACCTGTATGGGAGAGCGAGGGATGTCCGATCCGGCCGTAGTCGTGGATGAAAGCTTTGACGGAATGATCCGTGCCCTCGCGAATCAGACCATCCGTCCATGCTCCTGTCCTACCTTTGTCAACAATACGGAACGGATTTACCGGCTGCGTCAGATGATCAAAGATTATCAGATCCAGGGCGTCATCTACCATGTGCTGAGGGGATGTCTGGTATACGACTATGAATACCGGATGACAGAGGAGGAGATGGGAAAGCTCGGAATTCCCATTATCCGCCTGGAGAGCGACTATAACGAAGAAGACGTGGAGCAGCTCCGCATCCGGATCGAGGCGTTCATCGAACTGATCAAACTCAGCGGATTTCATGGGGATAATTCTTCTGCGCCATAAAAATGCCGGAAGCCTGTCAGGATCTGCTTATCCATGAGCCGTCATCTTTGAAGCAGCCGGCTCTGCAACAATAGAAAAGGAGAAAAACATGCGTTATTTTATCGGACTGGACGGCGGCTCTACTTACCTGAAGGCAGCACTGATCGGCGGAAGAAAAGTCATCGATGTGATGGTGAAGAATACCGGCATAGATAATGACAGGACAGCCGGTCTTCTGGCTCAGGAGCTGTGCCGCCGGAACGGAGTGCACTCATCTGAGGTGGAAAGCATCATGGCGACCGGATACAGCAGGAAAGTGCTGGAGACCGCGGACGATGACATATCCGAAATCACAGCTCATGCTTATGGAATCCGCATGACTGCTCCGGAAGAATATCAGCCGGGGATGATTATTGACGTTGGGGGACAGGACAGCAAGATCATCTATCTGGACGAACATTATGTTGTGAAAAATTTCAGCATGAACGATAAATGCGCGGCAGGTACGGGAAAATTTATGGAGGTCATCGCCCAGATCCTGGAGACTACGATCGATCAGGTAGGCCCGCTTTCCCTGGAGAGCACCAGTCCATGCGACATCAACAGCACCTGTGTTGTATTTGCCCAGTCGGAGGTAATCTCGCTGGTCGCACGTAAATATGACCGTCGTGACATCCTCGCCGGCATGCACATTTCCATGGCACGCCGTATCATCAAAATGATGAAAAAATCGGAGAAGGGCGGTGATATTCTGATGACCGGGGGCGGTGCTCTGAACGTCGGGCTTCGGCAGGCGTTCGAGGAGGAGCTGATGCGGGATGTTTGTGTCGCCCGCTGGCCCCAGTTCAACGGAGCGATTGGTGCCGCGCTGATCGCCAGCGAAAGGAGGGCGGGGTAATGCCTTTGGGGTTACAGGGAACACTGGCCGCGGCCAGTATCGGGTTAGGATGCGGAACCTGCTGCGGCTCGGGGATCAGTTCCTTTTTGTTCAGTTATCTGACGACTCATGTGAGAGGGAAAAAGGACAGGATCGCAGCGTTTCTGCTTTTTTATCTGGGAAAAATTCTCACTGTCACGGGCATCTGCGCAGCTTCCTCTCTGGCCGGCAGACAGATCCTGGATGAGGAAGGAACACTGTTCGGTGTCCCGGTACGCCTGGTATTCAGTCTGACCGCACTGGGACTCGGGATTTATCTGACGCTTCGCTGGATTGATGAAAAAACGGGAAAAAGCTGTGAGAACTGCTCCTGCAGCAGAGGAAAAACTGCCGGAAGCATGACTCCCCAGATACAGGACCGGCCGATCAATCTCTTCCTGCTTATGTGCATGGGAGCCGGTTATGGTGCCTCTCCATGTGCCCCGCTGCTTCTCGTAGCAGGCATGGCAGCAATGCTGCCAGTCTGGTCCGCAGCGGCCGCCGGAGGAATTTTTGCCCTTTCCAGTGCTTTCTTCCCCACCTTCCTTCTTCTCGTCCTGTCGGGGGTTCTTGCCAGGAAGCTTCGGCAGGAAATTCCGCAGTATCTGGACTGGTTCCGGCTGGGGACATATCTCCTGTTAATTGGGATTGCCTGGAAAGGAAGCCTATAGTATAGTATATTTGCGGGAACAGATAAACGACTGCAGTGCAAAATGACTCCTGCGGGGTGCTCTGTGCAGTGTACTCCCCGGGCTTTTGAGGGATAAAGAA
>CACZQU010000288.1 GCA_902783305.1 uncultured Lachnospiraceae bacterium
CCCCAAGGACAGGGCTCCTTCCCTGAGGGCTTTGGCGTGAAGTGGCTCCAGGAAAAAGAACAATCCGCCATACGGGAAGCTCCGGTGCCGGGAGGATCAGGAAGAGGCGGAGCAGTAAGCAGGGGAAGCGAAAAACAGGGGAGAGGCACATCCGGTGGACCAGGTTCCGAAATACACAAAGGACAGTCCCCGCAGCCGGCACCCGCCTTCCGCACACCCCATACAACAACAGCTTCCTCTCTTCCTCCGTCACAGCACATTGTCTGGGAAAATATGGAGACGGAGCCTAAGAATGTCGATGAACTGTTTGCCGCAACGACTGCCTTTGAGGCGGAGCGGGAGCTGGACACGATGCTGTATGAGGACTCCGGTCTTTTCCGGGCTCATCAGTTCCGCAAAGCCTCAGTGGTGTTCCTGAAAATGACCTATGAAGAGCTTTTCCTTTTCTGGGACAAGTCTCCGAAGCTTCGTCCCTCTTTTGAGGCAAAGGAACAGGAGGTGAAAATCCCGGTCCTTCTGGCCAGAGTCTGCGGCGTGCCGCAGCGGGACGTCCCCTCTTACTGGCAGACGGTCGGGAAGCTCTGGACAGCTGACACCATCCTTGTCCGACGCCTGCCCTTTGCGGGCAGCGGGGGAGAAAATCCCTTCCGCCGCCACGCGCCGATGCTGCTCCGGGACGGAAAGCTCCTCAGAGGAAGAATCCGGCAGCTGAGTGAGTATGAAGCCCGCTTCGGAATGCTCAGGCAGGAAATGCAGGAGCATATCCTGGACAAAGTGCAGTATATGATTGACAAACGCCTGATGAAGGGTACCGGTAAGAGCGGTACGGAGTATGTGATTGTCTCCACTGCCCTTTTTATGGATCAGGCGGTAATCCGTCAGATCCAGAGCTTTGATTTTACGTCCATGAATCCCAAGCTGCTGGTGATTCATTCGGAGGAAACGTCCTTTACCCTGGAGGATGCCATTACTTTTCTCCTCCTTGCATTGATCGGATTCGATGTGGCGTTGTGGATCCCTACCGGATTTCAGGGACCGGAGAAATATTATACCGTGAATCCATTCCGGGATTTTCAGGCGGGGGAATATGTATACGATCTGACTGTTCCCGGGGATGAGGCTCTGCGGCCCCGGCAGGCTCCAAAGGAGAAGGGGACTCTGGAAAAGCTCTGGGGACGGTTTTCGCACAGAAAGGAGGATCCACATGTCATTTGAGACAGACGGGATGCTGCCTGAACAATATGACCAGGGGGAAAACTGGTTTGACGCGGCAAAAGACCGGGAAGAGCTGGAAAAAGCTCTTACCGGCTCTGACGAAATGGAGGAGCTGACCAGTGAGATCGTGGTCGATGACATGACCTCCATCGTGACATTCGGACAGGACGCGGCAAAGGAGGTTTCCAGGGCATCTGATGAAGTGCTCAGGTCGGTGAGTAATTCCCGGCTGGATGATGCCGGAATGATGCTGAAGGAGCTCGCGCAGATCATGGGGAGGGTGGATGACAAGGAGCTGAATTCCTCCCAGGGAGGATGGATCGGGAAGCTTTTTTCCCGGCAGCCCGAGTCAGTGGATGGGATGCTGGAAAGGTATCAGAAGCTGGGAGTGGAAATCGACAGGATTTATGTAAAGCTGCGGTCCTATGAGAAGGATATCCTGGAGGCTTCCCGGCAGCTCGGCCAGATGCTGGATGCGAATATCGATTATTACCACAGACTGGAGAAGTATATTCTGGCCGGGGAACAGGGCCTCAGAGAGATCGATGCCTATATCCTGCAGTTTCAGCAGGAGTATGCCAGAACCCAGGATCCTGCGGCACAGTTTCAGCTTGTGTCGCTGCAGCAGGCAAGGCAGATGCTGGAACGGAGGATTTATGACCTGAGACTGGCAGAAAATGTCGCCCTGCAGGCGATTCCCATGGTACAGATGATTCAGTTTTCGAACCTGGAGCTGGCAAGAAAAATCAATTCCGCGTTTATTGTCACGCTTCCCGCGTTCAAGCAGGCCCTGGCCCATGCGGTCATCCGCAAACGCCAGAGTCTGCAGCGCGAAGCACTGACTGCCCTGGAAGCCAGAACAAAACAGATGATGCTCGAAGCTGCCGCTCCCGGCCAGCTCCGGCAGGAAGGAAGGATCGGGGACAAAAAGGCGGAAAGCCTTTCAGCCGTAAGCCTTCCTGAGCTGAAGGAAAAGATCACGACGGATATCGGGAAAACCCGGCAGTTTCTGGAGCAGACGGCAGTGGAGCAGGCGAAGAGAAAAGAGCGGCTGGCTGAAGCCAGAACCTGAGGGCAAAGCTGCAGAGTCTTTCCTTTTCCGGTACCATCCGCCCGCACGCGGCGTTTCGGTTAAACCGGTAATATGGACAATCGCCACTCAAAAGTCGGAAGGGCAGGAATTGCATTATTGACAAAGACGGTCCGGAAGAATATGATAAGATATGCAGCAGAAAACCATAAGATGTTCACAAGAAGGGGGAAGTATTATGGCAAAATCGACAAAGAGACGGATAAAAGGCCTGGCAGCTGCCGGCACAGCAGCTGTTCTCCTGTCTGCGTTTTCCCATCTGGCGATGGCGCAGGAGATCAAGATCTGGGTTGCAGATAATACCGTAGAGTTTACCAAAGCTCAGATCGATGCCTTCAAGGAAGCCAATCCGGATTATGAGGATGTGGATTTCCTTGTCGAGCCGGTCGGAGAGGGGGATGCCGCAGGGAATATGATTACCGATGTGGTAGCCGGGGCGGATATCTATGGGTTTGCCCAGGATCAGATTGCCAGGCTGGTGACGGCGGGAGCGCTCGAGGAGGTTGCCCCGGATAATGCACCGGCTGTAGAGAGCGAGAATGATGCCGGGGCGGTAAATGCCTCAACAGTCGGGGATATCCTCTATGCTTATCCGATCACATCGGATAACGGCTATTTCCTGTATTATGACAAGAGCGTCGTCACGGATCCCTCCAGTCTGGAGCAGATTCTTGCGGACTGCGAGGCGGCAGGAAAGAATTTCTATATGGAAATCAATTCCGGATGGTATCAGACGGCATTTTTCTTTGCTACCGGTGCAAACCTGAGCTATGAGACGGATGACAATGGCGACTTTATCAGCTGTGATGCGAATTACGCTTCCGAAGAAGGTCTTCTTGCCCTGAAAAAGATTATTGAGCTGAAAGCTTCTCCCGCTTTCCAGAATGGCTCTGCGGTAGGAGAAGCGACCAAATGTGCGGCGATCGTGGACGGCACATGGGACAGCGG
>CACZQU010000289.1 GCA_902783305.1 uncultured Lachnospiraceae bacterium
CAGGCGGCTGTCATAGCTGATGGCGACCGTCTGGGTGCCTCCCTGGGTCTTCACCCAGTCCGCGACGCCCTGGGTAGCCTGTCTGACGACCCAGATATTCATCCTGTTGGTCCCGGCTCCCAGGGTACCACGCAGCCCGGCCGTGCCAAACTGCAGCGAAACCGCGAATCTTTCCTTGATCGCGTCGTCATCTCCCTCAATATCCTGAAGCTCCTTCTTCAGGTCAAAGTCGATCAGATCTGCCTCCAACCAGCGCTTGTACTCATCAAGATACATATCCTGCTCCTGCCTTTCTGTCGTTTATCCAACCCGCGGACAGACTTGTTCATTCCGCATTATCGGTGCCTTCTGAAGAGCCTCCCTTAAAAAAGGTTCTCCAGCCGCCGCTGTCCGGACTGACCGGCTGGCGGCAAATCGCATAAAAAAACGTTCTGTACCATATGGTCTATCATACAATTTTTCCATAGCGGATGTCAAGCAAACCAAAAGAAATTGTTACCTTTTGTCCTCTTTGATCATGCCCTGCCGGTATGCTTCCAGGAGCTCCTTGATTTCCGCGATCCTGGCGCGGATCGCCCGGCCGTGGTCGGTATCGGCTACCTTGAGCCTGCGGGGGAAGCTGTGCACGGCGACCCGGTTGGATACAATGTCCTTCTCATTCGTCACCGCATCCTGAGCGCCGGTAAAGGGCTCATGGGCGGTCAGCATCAGACCATAGGAATTGACAATAAGAGTATATCCCGCAATCCCGGTCACGTTGTGATAGGCTTTTGAAAAGCCTCCGTCAATCACGATGACCTTTCCCCCGCATTTGACGGGATTTTCCCCCTCGGACTGATGTACCGGCACATGACCGTTGATGATGTGTCCGGTGTCAGGATCCAGGCCGAAATCCTCCATCAGCCGGGAGACAACCTCTTCGTTTTCCAGAAGCCGGTAATACGCGCCCTTCGTCTCCTTGTGGGTGGATTTGTCTTCGATGAAGTATCTCTCAAAGGTTGTCATTTTGTCCTTGCCGAAAAGAGGAGACCCTGGCCCGGTCCAGATATACCACAGGATATCCCGGCTGCGGTTTTTCTCCTCCCGGTTTCTGGAAAAGAAAGCTCTGCGGACATAGCTTTCCAGAAGGTCATACAGCTCTTTTCCCTGCTTCTTTTCTCCATAGACCGACACCTTTTTCAGGGTTCCGTCCTCATTGAGCGGGATGCAGCCGTGGAACAGGAGATTTCCGTTGTATACCCTGTACAGACCTCCTTTATCCAGAAGCAGACGCACATGCTCCTGCAGCTTGCTGCAGTTGCGGAAAGCCGTACAAAGCCGCTGCATCACCATCTCTTCTTCGGCGGTAAGCGCATACGGATCCCCGTCAAAATCGACCGTCGGGAACCTCGTATCCCTGAGGGGCCAGGTCTTCCCATCCGGCATGGTGATCGTTCCCGAAACCGGATCGATCCGGTGCAGCAGCATGCGGTCCTCCATCCCGTAGTCCGGATATTTGCGGATCAGCTGTCCTTCCAGCTTGAACTGGAGAACCGAGATGGCCTTGTGCATCTTAAGGCTGAGGGCTTTCTCCACCGCGCTGTACTGGGAATTTTCCCGGATGGAGAATATTTCACAGGGATCATCCTCATATACCTGCATGGCAAATGCCGCCAGAGGCATCATGTTGATTCCGTAGCCATCCTCCAGGATATCCAGATTGTCATAGCGGATACTGTTGCGGATGACCGTGGCGATACAGGCCCGCTGTCCGGCTGCCGCACCCATCCAGACAATATCATGGTTTCCCCACTGGATGTCCAGGGAATGATACTTCATCAGCGTATCCATGATGAAATGAGGTCCCGGCCCTCTGTCATAAATATCACCAAGGACATGAAGATGGTCGATGACCAGCCGCTGAATCAGCTCCGCCAGGGCAATGATAAAGTCCTCCGCCCCGCCGATATCGATAATTGTATCTACGATGGAATCGTAATAGGCTTCCTTATCCAGCACCTCCGCTTTTTCCGTAATCAGTTCTTCGATCACGTAGGAATAATCCTGGGGAAGAGCTTTTCTCACCTTGGAACGGGTATATTTGGAGGAGGCGGTCTTGCAGACCTGAATCAGCCGGTACAACGTGATCTTGTACCAGTTCTCCATATCCTCTTCGATTTCCTTCTCCACTTCAATCCTCTCCCTGGGATAATAGATCAGGGTGGCCAGAGCTCTTTTGTCCGCGTTGCTGAGTGTGTGGCCGAATACATCATCGATTTTCTTCCGGACCGCGCCGGAGCCGTTGCGCAGTACATGGGAAAAAGCGTCGTACTCTCCGTGAAGATCAGACAGAAAATGCTCCGTCCCTTTCGGCAGGTTCAGTATGGACTGGAGATTGATAATCTCCGTCGACGCTTTGCCAATTGTCGGGTAAAGCTCAGAAAGATGCTCCAGATATCGGTACTGTTCATTATTCATGGTTTGTTTCCTTCAAAGATTTTCCCGTCAGAAGCTGGTACGCTTCGTTATATTTCTCAATGGTTTTTTCAATCACTTCCTCCGGCAGGTCATAGCCCTTTTCCGGATTTGCCTTCAGCCAGTCCCGGACAAACTGCTTGTCAAAGGAAGGCTGTCCATGGCCGCTCTCATAGCCTTCGGCCGGCCAGAACCGGCTGCTGTCCGGGGTGAGTATCTCGTCTCCCAGAACAACCCTTCCCTCCTCGTCCAGTCCGAATTCGAATTTCGTGTCCGCGATAATAATCCCCCGGGAAAGCGCATACTCCGAGCACTTCTTATACAATGCAACCGCAGCTTCGGAAATCGCCTCGGCATA
>CACZQU010000290.1 GCA_902783305.1 uncultured Lachnospiraceae bacterium
AGAACATACCCATGTCTACGCCAAGCATTGTGGAAAAATAAACAGCCCGGGACATGGCTCCTTCGTCAGGGCTGATGATCATGAGATGGTCATTGTCCACATGGAAATCCGGGACATGCTTTACAAGGGCTTTGAGGAACTGATAGGTCGGATAATAGTTGTCAAATCCGGTCAGTGGAATGGAATTCTGTACTCTGGGATCGTGGGCGTCAAAAGTGATCAGATTAGATACGCCCATCTGTCCCAGCTCCCGCAGAGCCACCGCACAGTCCAGGGACTCCCTCTTTGTACGGCGGTGCTGTCTGCCTTCATACAGGAAGGGCATGATGACATTGATCCTGTGGGCCTTTCCCATCGCAGCTGAGATGATTCGCTTCAGATCCTGGAAATGGTTGTCCGGAGACATGTGGTTGGTCTGACCGCAGACACTGTAGGTGAGACTGTAGTTTGTAATATCGACCATGACGAAAAGATCACATCCCCGTACGGACTCCTTGATATAACCCTTTCCTTCTCCTGTCCCGAATCTGGTGCATTCTGTCTGGACGAGAAAGGAAGATTCACAATATCCCTGAGGAATATTGCCCATTTTTTTACGGGTGACAAGATGTCTCCTGTATTTTACAAGCTTCTTATCCACTTCTCTGGCCAGATCGATACAGCCCTCCAAAGCTGCTATCTTGATCGGAGCGGATGGGGTAGACTTGGCCAGTAAATCTACATTTGCCATGTTTTCCTCCTTGTGGGCAGTTTATGCATATACCACTTGCGTATATACCGGAAAATCACTTTTAACCGCCAGGGCATAGTATAACTCAGACATCCCGGAATCAACCAATGGGTCTGTTCATTGAGAATGAAACTGAGACGCAGAATCATGATACCATTAGTCTGTCTGAGCGTCAAGGAGGTTGCAATTGATTTTTCTCAGAAACATTGCTATATTGTTACTGTCCACGATCCGATGGAAACCTGTTCAGCTTTCGGTATCGAAGGAACCGAAACAGCAAAGCAGCCATTCATGTGGAATCCGGCTTTGCATGCGGCAAGGTGAAATAATGCCGTAACCCCGGATCCGGACTGTGGGGAGCGGCCCCTGCCGCTTGCGGCAGGGATGTGTACAGAAACGTGCAGTAAAGCCTTTTCCCCACTTACGTGCAGGCACGAGGTGGGGAACGGCTTTTTGCACTGGAGTCATAAATTAGCGGAAGGGAGCAGGCTCCTGCATGGCAGACAGAAAGCATGTAATCACGAAGGTGCAAGACGGCAGCATCGCACAAGAGATGGAACTTGAGGCCGGAGACTGCCTTCTCACCATTAATGGAATGAAAATTGAGGATGTATTCGATTACCGTTATCTGATGAATGATGAATATATCACAGTGGAGATTGAAAAAGCAGACGGGGAAGTCTGGGAACTGGAGATCGAAAAGGAATACGAAGAGGATCTGGGAGTTGAATTTTCTTCCGGGCTGATGGATGATTACAGATCCTGCTCCAACCACTGTATTTTCTGCTTCATTGATCAGATGCCGCCCGGAATGAGAGAAACTCTTTATTTTAAGGATGATGACTCCCGTCTTTCTTTTCTGCAGGGAAATTATGTCACCCTGACAAATTTAAGCGATCATGATGTGGAGAGGATTATCCGGTTTCATCTGGAACCGATTAATATTTCTTTCCACACCACCAATCCGGAGCTAAGGTGTCGGATGCTTCATAATCGTTTTGCCGGAAAAGCCCTTGATATTGCGAAAAGACTGTATGATGCCGGGATTACAATGAACGGGCAGATAGTACTTTGCAGAGGAATCAACGATGGGGAAGAGCTGGAGAGAACTTTGCAGGATCTGGCCGCGTATGCACCGGTGCTGAAAAGCCTTTCCATCGTTCCGGTAGGACTTACAAGATACCGGGAAGGACTATATCCACTCGAGCCGTTTGACAGACAAAGTGCGAAGGAACTGATAGATCAGGTGCGCAGATGGCAGTACCGGATGAAAGCAAAATGCGGACTGCACTTTGTTCATGCTTCTGACGAATGGTATCTGACAGCAGGGGAGCCTTTACCTGACGCTCTGTCCTATGACGGATATCTGCAGCTGGAAAACGGAGTCGGAATGCTCCGTCTGCAGGAAGAAGAGTTTACACAGGCTCTTGCCGGGTGCAGACCTGACAACAGAAAGCTGCATAAAACGATAGCAACCGGCCTGCTGGCCGCTCCGGTGCTGCGGGACCTGATGGATAGAGTCAGAAACCGGTTTCCGGGCGTACAGATTCAGGTAGCAGAAATTGAAAACCTTTTTTTCGGAGAAAAAATCACGGTATCCGGTCTGATCACCGGACAGGATCTGATCGGTCAGCTCAGGGGAAAGGAGCTTGGTTCAGAGCTGCTTTTGCCGTGCAATATGCTCAGAAGCCAGGAAGACG
>CACZQU010000291.1 GCA_902783305.1 uncultured Lachnospiraceae bacterium
CCTTTAAAGTGATACGCATTACCTGATTAGCCATAAAAAAAGTCTCCTCCTATTCGTACGATCCGTACGACAAGCGGCGACTGTACACATCTCCGTGCGTGTCCTCCGTATAAAAATAAAAAAACACGCATCCCATCCTTATGTATAGATGAATCATCAATATTGTACAGTGACTTGTCGTCAGTATGGATACTTGACATTCGCTCCACGGAATAACCTGCCCCTCGGCAGCAACCTCACGCTTCTCAGCTATCATGTCACAACGGCGGTATTATACAACAATACTTTTCGCTTTGCAAGCACTTTTTTATGTTTTATTCAAACGCCGGCGAGAGGTGTTACTGCTCACGGTTTACCCATAAAACCGCGCACAGAAGAATGGTCAGACCATGAACCGTAAACAGAAAAGGATCCCGGAAGCACATTTGCTTCCGGGATCCTTGGCAGACTTTATTGTCCGTCCTCCTGATCATCTTCATCAACATTGGCAAACAGATCAGAGTAGTCAACCAGTGTCACATCCGTGATGTCATCCTTCACGATATCCACCGGATCTCCGGCTTCCTCGGCCTGTTTCGCCAGTTCCTCCGCAGAGTAGCTGGGAATCGCAAGCTCTCCCAGCTCTTCAAGTTCATCCATCTGCCTGCGGGTAATCCTCTGCACCTCTTCCTGAGGCATCTTGCTTTTGAGTGGTCTGCGCGGCCTGCCCGCTTCCTGGGGTTTCTCCACAGCGTCACCGGAGGAAGCCGTCACATCTGCCGCCGGTTTTCTTCGCACCGGCTGTCGTCCGGGATCCGGGTTCTGGGACGTCCGGGTCCTCCCGTCCGAATATCCGGATGAACGCCCCTCCGGATAACCGGAGCTTCTTCTGACCGGCTGTCCCATCGTATTTCTCCTGTCCCTCGAAGGCTGCTGACGCCTTGTGCCGGCAGGCCGGCCTCCGGTGGCAGCCGCAATCTCCTTGCGGAGGACATCGTGAGCTTCATTCGCCGCATTCGTCATATCCTCTTCAGGATCATACGGTGCTTCATACAGGACCTCATCCTCAAAATCCGACTCGTCCACTTCATCCACAAATCCGCCGGTCCGGATCTTTCCGTCATAGGTTCTCTTCCTCGGCTTCTGACTTGCGGCAGGCCTGCGGCGGGATACCGTTTCTTCCGAAACCCTTGCCTGTCTCCTTGCGGCCTGATTCTTTTTCCTGCGATAAGCATCATCGTCGTAGCCGTCATCCGGATCCGGATTATGCTTCCAAAGCTCTGCAATAATATACAGGACAATCAGGAACAGAGCGGCCAGTCCAAGGATAACCAGCCCTTCCACGCTCTCTGTTGCCATCATCAGATAACCCAGAAAAGGAACCTCGAGGACAATCTTCGGAACATAGTCCCGGACCGCCACAGTCACAGGCTCCGCGTTTGTTACAGCGGGATCAATCACCGTTCCCCTTCCGTTTTCCATGTCAATGCTTGCCAGATTATAGCGGAAAACGGATGAATCCTCCGTAACCAGAATCGGATCCCCGATCCTGACCTCACCGGTTTTCTGCGGGATCGCGTAAGTCACAGAACCGATCGGAAGGTTCGTCTGCGCGGCAGTACCGTCCTGAATCTCGGTAGTAATGCCAAGAAACGGCGGAACTACCAAAGCCACGACACAAAGAATCGTGCAAATCACAACAAAATGGACTATAAACTTCAGAAATCTTGACATGCTCCCGCCCTCCTGATCCGGCTGTCCTATGCTTGCATCCCTGTCTGGTATTTTTACATACAGCCTCTCGCAACCCCGAACTTAAGACCTCAAAACAGTAAAAACCAGTGCTTCAGTTTCCGGTACTGCTCAGATACCTGACTATACTGACCATGGCAGCTTCTTCATCTTTCCCGTTCGCAGAAAGAGTGATCTCTTCTCCCGCATCCAGTCCAAGCGTCATCATACCCATGATGCTCTTAGCATTAACCTTTTTTCGCCCGATCTCAACGAATATTTCGCTCTCATACTGGCTGGCAACCTGAACCAGCTGCGCAACCGGACGTGCCTCAAGACCGGTAGACAGATTAATCATTACGGGTTTCCTGATCATAACTTCCCCTCCTATTACGCAGCAGCAGCTGCAGCCCTGTTGTTTTATGCCAGACTCTTTTTATTTTCACTCTGCTTCACTCAGCCCGGTCCGTTCCTTGATGTCATCCGCGATCATTCCCAGTTTCCTGAGCCTGTGGTTGACTCCCGATTTTCCCAGTCTGGGATCGGATAATTCACCAAGCTCCGCAAGTGTGGCTTCCGGATACGTCGTACGAAGCACAGCAATCTCCTTCAGTCCTTTTCCCAGGTTCTCAAAGCCAATCGTCTGACGGATCAGCTCGATGTCCTCTGCCTGCTTTACAGCAGCATTTACCGTCTTGTTGATGTTTGCCGTTTCACAATTCACCTTCCGGTTCACTGTATTTCTCATTTCTTTCAGAATTCTGACATTTTCGAATTCCATCAAGGCTACACTGGCTCCCATCGCCGCAAGCAGATCGGCAATCTGAGCCCCCTCCTTGACATAAACCACCTGGGATTTCTTGCGGGGCACAATCCTTGCCGACACATGAAATGCTTCCATGGTTTCCTGTATCAAGGCTGCTTTCGAAAGATGAGAAGCAGCAATCTCAAAGTGATAACCCTTTTCCGGATCACTCATCGATCCACAGGCAAGAAAAGCCCCCCGGATAAAAGCTTTCCGGCAGCAGGTCTTCTGCAGCACCTCTTCACCGGAGACATCGAGGGAATCTCCCTGTGCACCGGTCCGCCTTAATTTCATGATGCTGACCAGCATTCCTGTCTTTTCCGTCTTATTCAGAGAAAAGACGGGGCCGGAATAATGATATCCTGCTCCCTGCTCCAGATTAAAATCTTCCCGTCCTATTTTAAAGGTTTTTTTAAGCAAAGTAAAGCATTTTCTTGAAAGAGCCTCATTTTCCATCTGCAGCTTTAACACCGGCTTTTCCGGGCCGTCTGCCTCCAGCCGGCCGCAAAGACTGAAAATAGCCGCCAGTTCCGCAATCCGGCAATGACGGGCAGACGGCACCTGGCCAGTCAGTTCCTCTTTCACCATCCCTGAAAAAGACATCCTGCCAACCTCCCGGCTTCACTATACTCTTACACTGAAACTTCCGGCGTAAAGCCGTAACGCTTCCCTGCCCGCTCACGGAAGGTGAAAATCACCCAGCAGCTTCACTTCAGGCATCAGGACAACGCCGAATTGCCGGAAGACCTCCAGCCTTACATGCGCCATCAGGCGATAAACATCCATAGCCGTAGCTCCTCCGGTATTGATGATGAAACCGGAATGCTTTTCGGAAACCCTGGCTCCGCCAAAGCTGAACCCCTTCAATCCGGCATCCATAATCAGCTTACCCGCAAAATAACCCTGAGGGCGCTTGAATGTACTTCCGGCGCTGGGATATTCCAAAGGCTGTTTGTCACTTCTTTGTCTGGCCAGCTCCTGCATCCGTTGGTTGATCTCCTCACGGCTGGCGCTCTTCAGCCGGAACACGGCCAGCCAGACCGTCTCCCCTGTTTCGGAAATCCGGCTGTGTCTGTACCCGAAATCAAGCTCACTTGAAGGATATTCGTGATATTCCCCCTGAGCTGAAAGTGTGACCACAGAATGAAGGACTCTGGAGATCTCCCCTCCATAAGCACCTGCATTCATATATACCGCTCCTCCGACAGTCCCGGGGATACCAGCCGCAAATTCCAGACCTGTCAGTCCGGCATCCCGGGCTGCAGCCGCAGTCCGGGCTAAAGAAGCGCCTGCCTGAACGCGGATTTCGTTTCCCTGTGTTTCAATCCTCTGGCAGTTCCGGCATAGCTGGATCACCACACCCCGATATCCTTTATCGCTGACCAGCAGATTGGAACCATTTCCCAGCACAAAAAAAGGAAGGTTCTCTTTCCGGCAGAGACTGAACACTTCATTCAATCCTTCCTGATCCGACGGTGTGAGAAAATAATCTGCCGGTCCTCCCACACGGAAAGAAACATGAGCGGCCATCGGTTCATTGACAGATACATTCTGTTTCCCCAGAATCTCGACAAATCGCTCTGTAATCGATTCCTTCAATATCGTCATCAGATACCCTCATTCTTGATAAGCGTTATATGAATCATCTGTATTGTTCTGACTGTCCGCGGCCTGATCGGCATCGTCCTGCCCGCTTCCCGCTTCAGACGGTGCTATGCCGGTGACACCGGTCTGCGTACAGACCATAGTGTATATCGCCTTCATACTGTCTGTCAACGTGTCCTCGTATACCTGCTGCACCTCCAGCGCCGCTGTGTCATAATCCTCCTGGATGAGTGCAAGATAAGCCTCAAACAGATTCCGGTAGCTTACCGTTTTTTTCTTTTCCTCCGCAAGCAGTCCCCCCATGGCATCCGCGTTGTCATCCGATTCCCTCGCCTCCCCCAGCGCCCTCGAAAGCTCCACGCTCTGGCTGGACAGGGACTCACTGTACCTGACAATCTGATTGTTGGCTTCCCTGTATATTCTCTGGCGGATTGCGGGCACAGCCAGCAGCCAGAAAGCGACCGCCCCGGCACCGACGCCCAGAAGCAGGCAGGCAAACAGGGATCCTCTCCCGGTTTCAACAGAAGCGGCATTGGATCTTACCACCTCCGCAAACAGATCCTCCTGCTCGGGCTCGGTGCGTTTGCTTCCCATCAGCTTTCGTGTCCGGGAAGTATACTTCCTTGCCACACCGATATGCTCGTCGATTTCCCGGAGGAACCGAAGCGTCGTAGTATTGGTCTTGTCGATCCGGGAGGCCTTTCTTAAAACCTTCCTGGCTTTAGACCATTCTCCTCCCTTCATCAGAATCAATGCAAGCAGATGATATCCTTTGATCAGCTTGGGGTTCTGTGTGAGGACTTTCCGAAGCTTGATCGCTGCCATGTCTTCATGGCCTTGCCGGGCCAGGGAAAGAGATTCATTATATTTTCGGATTGTATCATTGATGGCATCCAGCTTATTCGCATTCGCCTGCAGCTTCTGTATGTAATCATTGGCCAGATTTTTCCCCGGCTGCAGGTTTTTGCTGATTACCCATTCACTTAAAGCGGCCACCACCTCCCCTGTCTCAAAATAGACAAGACCGAGAAGGTTGCGGGCAGCGATATTCATCTTATTATACGTAATACTCTGTTTCAGGCAGGTAATCGCTCCGGACAGATCCCGGATCTGCGCCTTTTCCAGCCCCTGGTTGTAGTAATGCTTCGACAGGTAATCAATCTTTCGCTGTAAGGTCACATTTGCGCCGCAGTTCGGACAGTATTCCGGATATCTGTCCGAAAGGGACGTCCCGCAAATCATGCAATTCATTATCTGCGACTCCTTATCTGTTCCTGCGCCGGTTGGCTTTTTCCGATTCCTGTACCATATCCTGAAGGATATCCAGCATATCTGTCAGTTCCCTGTCATATATTGCGCTCTCTGCTTCCGAAACATCCAGGCATGGCTCAAATTTTTTCAGTTCTTCATCGTAATCTATCATAACCGTTCCCCTTAATCCTTCTGGAGACTGGGAGCAGGAAGCTTCCATGGATTCCCGCCGAGCAAAGCATACACTGACCGGTCAAAGCTTTTGCTGAGAGCTTTATGCGTCGAGCTGTTGCTTCTCTGACAGACACAGATCCGGTCAAAATCATCCAGCTGTATACCGGAAATCAGCAAAGTCGAAGGATTGATATAGATCGTCTCATACCAGTCGCCATTGATTTTCACCTGGCTGGAGGGCGTGTAATGGGATCCCCGCAGATAATAGGTATTGCTTCCGGGTGAGATGAGATCTATTGAATCCAGTGTCACATCGTATAAGCCCAGCCGCAGGTCCGTGCGCTGATAAGGGCATTCCCCGCCGTCATAGGTGTATTTCTTTCCATACAGCATGTCATACTGAAGCATTTCCAGGTCAACCTGATAGTTCCTGGTATTGCGGCGGGCCTGGTGAAACCGGAGCACATTTCCCTCATGGATTCCGATCCGGTCCAGGATCTCTGCCCCCATCTGATAGGAGGAGAGATTGGCGTCAGTCTTTTCCAGTCCAAAGTTATCCCATATCACATAATTTGTCTGGAAGAGATAACGGTTTTCCATATTCTCAACCGTGAGTCCCAGAGTCGGAATGTGATCTCCATACATCACCAGAATCACATCCTCCGGATAGTCCGACAAAGCCTGGATCAGTTCTCCGACAAACAGATCCATTTCATAAATCTGATTGCAGTAATATTCCCATCGCTGATTCATTTCCGGAGTCGGGGCACCGTCTACGTGAATCAGCGGATCATCGAGCACCGGATCCGCGGGATAATCACCATGTCCCTGTACGGAAATACAGTAAATGTAATCCTGATTTTCCGTTGAATCCAGACATTTGATGATCTCATCCGTCAGGATTTCATCCTTGGTCCAGCCAAGAGGATTTTTGTCATTCTCCTCCTGCATATATTCCTCCGAGACGAAGGTGTCAAACCCCAGCCTGGAGAAGACGGTCTTTCTGGAGTAAAAATTCGCCTCATTGTTGTGCAGCGCATGATTTGTATAACCAAGCTCCTTCAGCACATACGGGACGCTTTCACAGGTTGAAGCCTGCAGGATACTCTTGTAAGGGTATTCCCCGGGACCGAAATAGTGAAGGCTCATGCCCGTAATCGTCTCAAACTCCGTGTTGGCCGTCCCGGCGCCCACAGAGGGAACCCGGAAATAGCCGGAGGAGAAATTTTTCATCAATCCTCTGAAAACAGGGATCGGATCCTCGGACAGCTCCAGAAAATTAACCAGCTCCGGGTCCATGAAGGACTCCAGCTGCAGAAAAATAATATTCGGTCTTTCTTCTCCGGTCTTCGGAAGACTGTTTTCCGACCGCAGAATCCTCCTGATTTCTTTCTCACTGTAGCCTTGCGGCTGGCTGATTCCTGTATTGAACACTGTCGTCATCAGACAGTACGGATAACCGTAATCCTGATAGGCAAAAGCGATGTTTCCAAAATAATTGGACAGGATTCTTTTGCGCAAAAGCAAATTGGTGGTCCCCAGGAAAGCGGCCACGGATGCCGCAATCAGCACCAGATTGATGACATAATGGATTTTTCCTTTATATTTTGGACTTTTAAAAAAAAGAAGTACCAGCAGCGCTACTGCCGTTCCGATCAGCAGGTAGACAAGCGTCATCTCAAATGAGCTTAAATATTTGCTCATGACGGCTTTTCCGTCAGACAGATTCTTCAGATCCGGTCCTGTGAAAGGCGTTACACGGTTGGCCAGAAGAGCACCATTGATAATGCCCAGGATCAGCCAGAGAACCGAAACAAGTGACCGGAGGAAAATCCGCCTGCGGATCAGATATACCGGCAGCATGGTAATAAAGATCATCCCTGTGTTGTAAAGAAAAATCAGCGGACTGGAAGTCATATAATTCCAGGCTTCATAAAAAGAATGCCTGCTCATCCACTCGATGACAAAATATAAGGCACAACACCAAAGCGCCTGTAAAGGCAGAGAACAACTGCTGAATGCCTTGCTTCTTCTCATCCGATCAACCTTTCATCCTCACGAGCTGCAACTCGACCTTCTCTTTCATCTCTCTGTATCTGGACAGCTTTTCCTTTTCCTGTTCAACCTTGCTTGCCGGAGCTTTGTCCACAAACCTGGGATTGGACAGCATACCCTCACAGCGGGCGATTTCCCCCTCCAGGCGTTTCATCTCCCTGGTAAGGCGCTCCATTTCCTTTTCCTTATCCACAAGATCTTCCAGCGGCAGATAAGCGACAGCTTCCCCTGCCACCACAGAGACAGCGTCCTCTCCGATTCCTTCTTTGTTCATGCGGACCTGAATTCCGGAAGCCGCAGCAAGGTTCAGGAAAGAGGCTGAGCATTCTTCATACCTCCTGACAACGGACGGATCCTCCGATACCAGGAAAACATGGGTCTTTCGGCCGGCAGGCACATTCATCTGCGTACGCACATTACGGATCTGGCGGACAATTTCCTGCATCCCGGCGATGGTCTTTTCGGATTCCGGGAAATTCCATTTCTCACGGTATACCGGCCAGTCAGAAATCATTATAGACTCTTCCTCCGGCAAAAGCGTACAGTAGATTTCCTCCGTGATAAACGGCATAAAGGGGTGAAGCAGCTTCAGGCCCTGGGTCAGCGCCGTACGTACGGTCCACAAAGCCTCAGCGGCTGCTTCAGGATTTTCTGCGGCCTTCCACAGGCGCACCTTTGCCAGTTCAATATACCAGTCGCACAGTTCATCCCACAGGAAATCATAGACCTTCGACACGGCAATTCCCAGTTCATATTTATCCATGTTTTCCGTGACTTCTTTCGTCACAGCATTGATGCGGGAAAGAATCCATTTGTCTTCCGTGCACATTGCTGACAGATCCCCGGGCTCTTTTACTTCCTTCCCCTCCAGGTTCATCAGCACAAATCGGGAAGCATTCCAGATCTTATTGGCAAAATTACGGCTGGCTTCCACTCTCTCCATGGCAAAGCGCATGTCATTGCCTGGAGCGTTCCCGGTAATCAGGGTCAGACGAAGTGCATCCGCTCCATACCGGTCAATGATTTCCAGGGGATCGATTCCATTTCCCAGAGATTTGCTCATCTTCCGTCCCTGGGCATCCCTGACCAGCCCATGGATCAGCACATGATGGAACGGCGTCCTGCCGGTCTGCTCCAGAGCGGAAAACACCATGCGGATCACCCAGAAGA
>CACZQU010000292.1 GCA_902783305.1 uncultured Lachnospiraceae bacterium
CTGAAGATGCCGGTCACACTTGATTTTATGTCTGTTTCCAGTTATGGCGACGGAACGAAATCCAGCGGAGTGGTAAAGATCGTGAAGGATCTGGATCTGTCTCTGGAGAATCAGGACGTTCTGGTGGTAGAGGATATCATCGATTCCGGGCGGACCCTCAGCTATCTGCTTGAGGTGCTCTGGGGAAGAAAACCCTCCAGCATCCGCCTCTGCACACTGCTGGATAAGCCCGAGCGCCGTGTGGTGGAGAATGTGCAGGTGGATTATACCTGTTTTGAAATTCCCGACGAGTTTGTCGTGGGATATGGTCTGGACTATGCCCAGAAATACAGAAATCTGCCTTATATCGGGGTGATGAGATTCGACCAGGAGGAAGGAGAACAGTAAGTTGGAAAACCAGTCAAACAGAATCGGCCTTTCCCTGGTGTTGATTATCGCTTTGATTGCCGGTTATCTGTATGTGAACAGTTCGGTTTCTTCGCAGAATGAATACACTTATGGCCAGCTGGAGACAGCCCTGAAGGAGGGAAAGGTCACACAGGCGGTGATTCATCAGAACAGTGAAATCCCCACAGGAGCTGTGGAAGCGGAAATCGAAGGAGAAGGCGACAGGCGTGTCTATGTACCGGATGTCTCTGAGGCAATTGCCTTGCTGCACTCCCATGGGCTTGATCCATACATTGAAAATGTATCCAGGGAAAATATCGTGCTTTCCACGATTCTTCCGATCATTCTGATGGGAGCGCTTCTGATCTTTCTGATGGGGATGATGAACCGTCAGATGATGGGAGGAAGCCAGAGCGCGCGGATGATGAATTTCGGCAAAAGCCGGGCCAGGATGGCGGTTCCGTCCGACAGGAAGATTACCTTTCAGGATGTGGCAGGGCTTGAGGAGGAAAAGGAAGACCTGGAAGAAGTGGTTGATTTTCTGAAAATGCCCGGGAAATATACAAAGGTCGGAGCCCGCATTCCCAAAGGAGTTCTTCTCGTGGGACCTCCGGGAACGGGAAAAACTCTTCTGGCAAAAGCAGTAGCCGGAGAGGCGGGGGTTCCTTTTTTCTCTATTTCCGGTTCGGACTTTGTGGAAATGTTTGTCGGCGTGGGGGCGTCCCGGGTCAGGGATCTGTTTGAAGAAGGCAAAGCTCATGCCCCTTGTATTATCTTTATTGATGAAATCGATGCTGTGGCCCGCCAGCGCGGTACTGGTATGGGGGGAGGCCATGATGAAAGAGAGCAGACCCTCAATCAGCTTCTGGTTGAGATGGACGGCTTCGGGATCAATGAGGGAATCATCGTCATGGCGGCGACCAACCGGGTGGATATCCTGGATCCTGCGATTCTCAGGCCTGGCCGCTTTGACCGGAAGGTCGCGGTAGGCCGCCCGGATATCCGTGGACGGGAGGAAATCCTTCGGGTTCACGCGAAGGATAAACCGCTGGGAGAGGACGTGGATCTGAAGCAGATCGCGCAGACGACAGCAGGCTTTACGGGCGCGGATCTGGAGAATCTGCTGAACGAGGCAGCAATCCTTGCCGCCAAGGAGAACCGGTCCTATGTCCTTCAGTCGGACATTAAGAGCGCTTTTGTCAAGGTGGGCATCGGAGCGGAAAAACGCAGCAAGGTTATCTCTGACAAGGAGAAAAGGATTACGGCCTACCATGAAGCCGGGCATGCGATTCTTTTCCATGTGCTCCCGGATATGGAACCGGTATATTCGATCTCGATCATCCCTACCGGGATGGGAGCAGCGGGATATACGATGCCTCTTCCCGAGAACGACGATATCTTCAATACCCGGGGCAAAATGCTTCAGGACATCACAACGCTTCTGGGAGGGCGTGTGGCGGAGGAAATCGTATTCGGAGATATCACGACCGGAGCCTCCAATGACATTAAAAGGGCTACAGAGGAAGCCAGAGCGATGGTCATGCGCTATGGGATGAGTGAAAAAATCGGTCTGATTGCCTACGGGAATGAGGACGATACGGTTTTCATCGGAAGGGATCTGGCGCATACCAGAGGGTATAGTGAGGAAATCGCCAAAGAGATCGACAGCGAGATTCATCGGATTATTTCCGAATGCCACGGCAGGGCGGAAAAAATCATTCGCGAGCATATGGATGTCCTCCATAAATGCGCAGCGCTTCTGCTGGAAAAAGAGAAGATTCACCGGACAGAGTTCGAAATTCTTTTTGAGGCATAGGATCCGGCCGAAAACATAATGGATCGCAGGTGACCGGCCTGGCTGAACACCTGAAAGGGGTAATGAAATGCAGCGAAAAAAAAAAAAAAAAAGCATCAACAAAATGCGATACATCA
>CACZQU010000293.1 GCA_902783305.1 uncultured Lachnospiraceae bacterium
CCGGTATGATGAGATCACCGTGATTGTCGAATGCGCCAGTAAAGAATTCAAAATCAAGGGCAGGAAGGTCCTACAGATGGGCTGGCGGCGTTTCCAGGAGGCATTTCGCGGCAGTATTGGCGGACAGCTCACTGCTGATGAAAAGGAGAAGGAAACACCTATTCCGTCCGACCTGAAGGAAGGATCTGAAATAGCCTTGCCCAAGGCGCAATTGGCCGAGGGAAAGACAACACCGCCTGCGCACCATACGGAGGACACCATATTGCACGCCATGGAAACAGCCGGCGCAGAAGACATGCCGGATGACGCTGAACACAAGGGCATCGGCACACCGGCCACCCGTGCCGCCATCCTGGAAAAGCTTGTGGAAACCAAACTCGTAGAACGTTCCGGAGACAGACGTAAACGTATTCTGGTTCCAACTGCCAAGGGAAAAGCCCTGGCTTCTGTTCTTCCCGGAAGACTGCTGTCGCCCCAACTGACAGCCGAATGGGAGCAACGTCTGAAACGGATTGAGAAAGGTGAAGAACAGCCTGAAGGCTTTATGAACGATATCTGCGTCTACGTACAGGAGCTCACAAAGGAGACCACAAGAGCAGAAAATGCGGACTCTCTATTCACACCGCTTCGGCAAAAGATCTGCAATTGTCCCAAGTGTGGAGCTGCGATCACTGACCGACCGAAAGGCTTCATGTGTGAAAACCGCACCTGTGGATTTGCGCTCTGGAAGAATGGCGGCATCATGAAAGGAGCAGCGCAACCACTGACTGCAAGCGATGTAAAAGCGCTGGTCGAAAATGGATTTGTACGCAAGTCCGGCCTTGTATCTGCGAAAACTCATATCAAGTATGCGGCTGTCCTGCATCTGGATTATACCGAGAACGGCAGGCCTTATCTTCGACCGACCTTTGAGTGAGAGGATGAAACCACAATGAAAAAAATCATATCTCTTATCCTGATGATGGTACTGCTGTGTAGTAATGCATTGGCTGATACTGCAAAAGAGAAAACGATAGACACCTCCAATGTCCCCGCTATTCCGGAAGGTACTCTCTCGGCTGAAGTCCTTCCTTTTACCGGCGACCAGACATACCCGGTTTTCTCTGCGCCGGACAAAAACAGTATACGCGGCGCAAAAAACCGGGCCCGTGTAAGCACGAATGGGTGGATACAGGTATTCGGTTATGAAGGTGACTGGATTCTTGTCCAGTACGACATAACAAAAAAGCATAACCGGATCGGATACATCTACAGGAATGCACTGCCCCGTGAGGTTGAAGTCCAGGAGCTCAACCTGAAGAAAGCGGATGCAGTGGTCAATTACGATGTGGAAGTGACTGATGATCCGCTGGTCAGTCAGGCTGCGCTGGCCAAGCTGACAGAGAACAGCAGGGTGATCTGCCTGGGAACAATGGGGACATGGACTTACGTCGAGGGTGAAGAAAACGGAAAACGTTTCCGTGGTTTTGTTCCTACAGATTGCCTTTCCGGTACTGTAACAACATTGCAGGAAGCCAATCACGCGATCATCGGGAGCTGGAAGCTCTACGCCGGAAGCTCGATCAACGCGAACCGCATCGTGTTCAAGGAAGACAGAACGATGACCGGCAGATCCACCCTGACCAACGGTCGCGAGGTGGAATGGTCAGGCACCTGGTCGATTGATTACTATGATACCAACCGCAACCGTTACTGGAACGATTCCGAGTTTGAACTGACGCTTGCAAGAGGCAGCGCTGTTGAGCTTTACGGGCTTCGTATATGTAGGCAGGCTGCAGAAGACGGCGAGCTTAAGTATGCGCTAATACTGTCAGACGGCGAAAAAACAAGTGATATGGTACTTATTGAATAAAGCAAATTGATACGGAGCAATGAAATGTTTCTGAATGAACTAATGAACAATCAGCACTTGACTCGTGCGGATCTCTGCCGAAAGAGCGGACTCCCCGAGTCGACCCTTCGGAATATCCTCAATGGAAAGACACAACTGGACCGCTGTGAATCAGCTACGCTGCTTTGCCTGGCTGACGCACTGAACACGACAGTGGAAGAAATCATCAGTCATTACTGGGATGAGTGCCTGACAGGCGATGACTATGAACAGCAAACAGTCGTTCATGATGATCGCTCACTGGCCGATTTTTATTGCATGGTGAACGGTACTGTTGCCAGAATTCATGAAAAAGGTGATCTGCATTTTGTATGGGATGCCTGCAATTACCGTTGGATAGAGCAATTATATGCGATCGGTTATTACAGATTTGCCCTGTTTTTACTCGGACTGGTTGACTACCTGAACAGGAAACATCACCTGAAGGAGAATCCCCGCTTCGATGCTTACAGGAGATTGACTCTGGATCAGCCTGTCTACTCGCTAGCCACCATTGAAAAGGATGATGATTCCGCTGCTTTCATCAAGGCAAAGGATGAAGCAGAATGCTGTGCCATTCCTGAACTCGCCAGGTTCAATATCTTTATGACCAGGGAAGACATAAGTCCAATTAACTGAAATCCGTTACCAAGGAGGTGCACAATGTGTCAGAAGTCATGAATGAAAACATACTGTCTCCCGAGGCAATGATGCAGCCGGAACAGCCTTCGGGTAAAGACAGGCTCAAGGAAATCACTGACGGTATTGAGCGCGGCATTCAGGACCTGTTTGCAAGCGATCAGTACGCAACCTACCTGAAAACCATGTCCCGGTTTCATCATTACTCGCTCAATAATATAATCCTCATATATCTGCAGAAGCCC
>CACZQU010000294.1 GCA_902783305.1 uncultured Lachnospiraceae bacterium
GCTGTAATATGTCCGTACCTTGTTATGGGACAGATTGATCGAACAGTTCAGAATCTTCAGATTCGGCTTTTCGATTGCAATCCTCAGAGCCTGCGGCATCATCGCTGCAGATGTCGTAAAGATCAGTTCACATCCCTTTTCCTCTGCATCCTCGATGGCCTTCTCCACGTCACTTTCCGTCATGATATTTTCATATTTACAGGTGCGTACGATTCCCTCAAACCGCTCTTCCACTTCCGTTCTGCCCAGTTCATGACCATAAACCCACCGGGAGGACTGAGGATCCTTCTCGTAAAGGAAAGCAGCCTTCAGCGGCTTTTTCTCCGAATACGCCGGAACCATCGGGAAAACCTTTTTTACACTCGCTGCAGGGCTTTCCGTATCTGCTTCATCCGGTACTTCCCATAGCTCAATGCTGTTTTTGTTATTCTGCGTCAGGAATTCCGTCCAGATCTTATCCAGTCTTTTGCTGATCCTCTCCCGTGATTCACTCAGGAGGCTGTCAAATGAAAAGATTCGCAGATACAGCAAAAAAGCGTCTCCACCTGTGATTCCCAGACGGTCTCCATGCTTTGACGCAAAGATTTCGGCAAAACACAGATACGCCGAGCGCAGCGCTTCCTTCACTTCATCCGGCCATGGAGTCCCCAGCGTCTGTCCCATGATTCTGGCAAGCTCCGCGTACCTTCCTTTTGATGAAAAAAGGATTTCATTAATCCTGGCAGACTGGTAAAACTCGATGAATTCGAAATAGATGTCAACCTCCTGCTGTCCGTTACGCTCAGGAAGGATCCGGATCACATCCGCACTGATGGAGTAAGCCCCTACCGCTTTGGATACGGAAACCCTCTTGTTCCCCTCCTGGACATAGAAACGGTTCATATATTCGTATACCAGAATCGGATCGCGGATTCCGACACTTACCTGGGCGTCATAAAGATGACTCCATTTCATGGCGAATTCGGTTTTTTCACTGAGAAGGGGCATGAAGCCTCTTGAAAAGGAATTCTGCCGGCCTGCGGTCTTCGTTCCCGCAATCATAGACAGCGGAATCTCCGTCACTCCTATGGAAATCTGGTTCTGCTGCTTACGGGTTTCCAGAAAATCATCCAAAGCAGGGAGATAAGGATATTCTCCCGACGCCACGGCTTTGTGATATTCATGCTCAGCTGTTCTATGCGCCTTTATATAATTTTCTATCATGTTTTCTCTCCTTAGTCACTGTACACAGAATCAAAAAAGTGATATACTGGTCAGTACAGATAAACAGCTTTTTATTATATCTTTTTTCCGCTGTTTTTCTGTAACAGACACATCCACAGTTTCCATCGGCAAAAGAAAGGAAGGGTTGCAATGAAAAATACAAAGAAGAGGCTTTCCGGTTTATTTCCGCTTCTGCTGGCTGTCATCTGCATCCTTGGCGCTGCGTGGTTCCCCGGGGTTCCGATCACGGCCCATGCAGGGATAGGAGATACCTACACCGTCAGCGTAGCCACCGGTTATCTGGCACTGAGGACAGCAAAGGCTTATGATTCCAGAAACGAGATCGGCGAACTGTATTCCGGCGATACCGTCACCGTACAGGACATGAGCGATCCCACCTACTGGTATGTCTACAGCCCGAAATACAATCGATATGGTTATGTCAACTGCAATTATATTTATTACTCCGGAGGAGGCGGCGGTTACTACTATCCCACCGGAGGAGGCGTCTATACCGTAAGTGTGGCTTCCGGCTATCTGGCTCTGCGCACGGCCAAGGCGTATGACTCGCGCAATGAAATCGGCGAGCTCTATTCCGGTGATACGGTTACCGTGCAGGACACCAGCGACCCCACCTACTGGTATGTCTATAGTCCAAAGCATGGCAGGTATGGTTATGTCAACAAGAATTACCTCTATGCCAGCGGAGGATATGCGCCATCCGCTCCATCCTACAGCTCCGGCACCGCCTATACCGTGAGCGTCGCTTCCGGATATCTGGCTCTTCGCACTGCCAAGGCATATGACTACCGCAATGAGATCGGCGAGCTGTATTCCGGCGATGTCGTCTATGTCCAGGATTACAGCGATGGAACCTACTGGTATGTCTACAGTCCCAAGCTTGGCAAATACGGTTATGTAAACAGAAACTACCTGTATTAAAATGTGCGTTTCCGTCTTGCACAGCAGGGGAAAAACGCCTCAGATAAAGATTTTTTCCTGCTTGTGCAGGGTGTATACCATTCATGAAAAAAGGCTGTGAAAGCATTCTTTCACAGCCTTTTTCCGTTCACTCCTTCACCGTCTTTTTCCGTTTTTTTATACAAGTCTTCTGCAGCAGACGATGGGTTCAATATCTACCTGAGTGACACAGATTCCTGCCTCCTCGTTTTGTGCGTGGACAATCTCCTGATTTCCTTTGTAAATTGCCACATGGGAAATGTCCCCATATCCGTAAAAAACCAGATCTCCCGGCTCAAGCTCGTCAACGCTGACCTCGGTCCCGAAGCCGGCCTGAGAAGCCGCAAAATGCGGAAGCTCAACGCCGAACTCTGCAAAAACAGAAAGGACAAATCCTGAGCAGTCCGCGCCTGACTCCAGACTGGTACCGCCCCATACATAAGGATTCCCGACGTACTGCATCGCAAAATCCACAATCTGCTGCCCCAGGTTTTCCTTCTTCTCCTCTTTTTTGTTCTCCGTCTCTTCCTCTGTATCCGCGTTTTCCTCTGGTTTTTCGGAATCTGCGGTTTCGGGAGTCTCCTCTGCCTCATCAGAAGTAAACAATGAATCCTCCGCATCCCCGGGAATGTCAACCTGCCATTCGCCCAGAGAAAGCTCTGCATCTGAAGAAGTAAATGCGTTTTCTTCCGCAAATACCGGTACAGTAATCGCACCCGTCAAAGCCGTAAGTACAATCATCTTTTTCACTGTTTTAATCGCTGTTTTCTGTTCATTTTTATTATCGTTTTTCCTCATTTTAATCCTCCATTTCCAAACCGAAACCGGTTACCTAATCGGATTTTTCAGTCGATATACTGTTCATTTTCAGAGTGTTTTTTGCTCACAAGCTGCGGATTCTATCCCAGATCTGTGTATAAAATGTGTCCTGTGATTATCC
>CACZQU010000295.1 GCA_902783305.1 uncultured Lachnospiraceae bacterium
GAAACCGGGTGAAAAACCCAGTTTCCTCCTTCCTTTATTTGAGAGGAAAACGAATCCCCCGGCTTTGCCGGGGGATTCAGTATTCGCAGAAGCTGCGGATCCTGACGTTCATCCTCATCCGCCCGGTCTGCAGCCCGGCCGATCAGTACTACCCGTACAGGTAAATAAGCGGAAAGTCATATTTGTTCCCCGCGATATACAGGAGCGATAAGCATCACCAGTCCATTGCCTCGATCGCCGCTTTCTCAACAGACAGACCCTTCTTATATCTTTCGATAAAGACCTCAAATCCATCCACGTCTGCCGGATCGGGCTGAATGGTAGATCCTGCCATCTCCGAGAAAATCCGTTTCTCCAGATAGTCCTCCAGCTTCTCCCCTTCCTTCTTATCGGCCAGATACGCTGCCAGAACCGCGATGCCCCAGGCTCCGCCTTCACTGGCCGTATCCATGACAGTAACCGGTGCGTTCACCGCTGCCGCAAGGAAGCTCTGTCCGACTCCTTTGGTCTTGAAGAATCCGCCGTGACCCATAATACGCTCAACCTTTACGCCTTCGTCCTTCATCAGGATATCCAGACCCATCTTTACCGCGCCAAGGGATGTATACAGGTTAACACGCATCAGGTTCGCCAGGTTGAAATTGCTGTTGGCCGTGCGCAGGAACGCCAGGCGTCCCTCGTTGATCATGGTGATATTCTCCCCGGAATAATAGCCATATGCCAGCAGTCCGCCGCAGTCCTTGTCCCCCTTCAGGGAATTGGTATACAGCTTGCCGAAAAGCTCTCCCATATCGGCCTTGATCCCCATAAGGTCGCAGAACTCCTTGAACATCCCCACCCAGGCATTCAGGTCGCTGGTACCATTGTTGGCATGGGACATGGCAACCGGGAATCCGGAGGGTGTCGTCACCATATCGATTTCGCGGTAGAGCTTGCTGAGCTGTTTCTCCAGGACGATCATCGCAAAGGTGCTTGTTCCGGCAGATACGTTGCCCGTTCTGGGCGCGACGGAGTTCGTCGCCACCATACCGGTCCCTGCGTCTCCTTCCGGCGGACACATCGGCACGCCGGCCTGCAGCTTGCCGGTCTCATCCAGGAAAGCTGCTCCCTCGGGGGTCAGACAGCCGGCATCCTGCCCGGCAACCAGTACCTTGGGGAAGATTTCCTCGGTTTTCCAGGGATAGTTGTATTTGGCAATCAGTTCATTGAATTTCGCCATCATCTCCTGATTCCAGTCGTTGATGTCCGAATCAATGGGGAACATGCCGGAAGCATCGCCTACTCCGATTACCTTCTGCCCGGTCAGCTTCCAGTGGATATAGCCAGCCAGGGTATTCGCAAAATCCAGCTTCTCCACATGGGGCTCGCGGTCCAGAATTCTCTGATAAAGATGAGCCACCGTCCAGCGAAGGGGAATATTGAAATCAAAAAGTTCTGTCAGCTCATCAGCTGCTGCCTGCGTATTGGTGTTCCTCCAGGTCTGGAAAGGTGCAATCTGTTTCCCTTCCTTATCCAGTGCCATATATCCATGCATCATTGCGCTGACGCCAAGAGCGCCGAACGTGACAGGGGTAATACCGTATTTCTCTTCCACCTGTTCCCTGAGAGAAGCATAGCAATGCCTCAGTCCGGAGTGAATCTCATCCAGACTGTATGTCCAGATATTGTCGATAAAAGAATTCTCCCAGTCATGGAATCCTACAGCCAGCACATTCCCGCCAAAATCAACCAGGACGGCCTTGATCCTTGTCGAACCAAGCTCGATGCCAAGAGCAGTCTTCCCGCTTTCAATCATTTCCTTCGCGCCCATAAATGACCTCCTTTTCTCCGTCATATTTGTAACTGTGTCGTCATGCAGCCAGAGAAATCCTGAACCATAGGATTTCAACCATCAGTTGTCTTTGAACAGTCCCAGAACAATAGCTACAATATTCCAGACAGACCCAAGAATCTGCCATCCAAGAGCCAGAAGCAAAATAACAGCAACTACACTAGCCAGTGTTTCCATATTATGCCTCCTGTTTTTCTCTGATACGGTTGCCGGTATTGATATCAAACAGGTGGGTCTTCTCACCGCGGACCTCAAGCTTGATGATGTCTCCCCTGCTGTACCGCTTCTCATCCTCTGTGATCAGCATCAGCAAGGTTTCCCCGACATGGATGCCGATGCGTCTCTCATCACCAAGATTCTCGAAGGTGGCAATTTTTTCCGGGCTTCCATCCGAATGCTCACCGCCGATCAGAACATCCATCGGGCGGACACCCATCTTACACTTAAAGCCGTCGCTTACCACACTATAATATCTCTGAGGAACCGCAATCCGCAGATTACTGTTTTCAAAAGTAAAGAAGAATTTGCCGTCGATACCGGCAATCCTGGTTTCCAGAATGTTCATCGGAGGCTCACCGATGAAGGAGGCGACAAATTCATTCACCGGATCATCGTATACCTCCATCGGTGTTCCGAACTGCTGCAGTACACCGAAATTGATGATGGCAATTTTGTCTGCCAGGGACATCGCCTCCAGCTGGTCATGGGTGACATATATCGTCGTGCATCGGATCTTGTTGATCAGTCTTTTGATCTCGACCCTCATCGCCTGACGGGCTTTGCCGTCGAGATGGGAAAGAGGTTCGTCCATGAGGAGAAGCTCCGGTTCCCTGATGATCGCTCTTGCGATATTTACCCGCTGCTTCTGGCCGCCGGAAAGCTTGACCGGCATCTTGTCAAGAATGTCATCGATCTGCATCAGAGGAGCGATCTCCCTCACCCTTTTGTCAATCTCATTTTTGTCAACGCCCTTGGCGCGAAGATTAAAGGCTACGTTCCCGTACACATTCAGCGGAGGATACATCGCGTAATCCTCAAAGGCAAGCCCGATATTCCTGTCCTTCGGGTGAAGATTGTTCACCAGACGGTCACCGATATAGATATTCCCCTTTGTAATCTCCTCAAGGCCGGCAATCATGCGAAGCGTTGTCGTTTTTCCGCAGCCGGAGGGGCCAAGGAATGCCACAAATTCTCCCTGCTCGCAGACCAGACTGAGATCGTTTACCGCATAATCGTTTTTTGTCTTTTTCTTTTTTCCGGAGTTGTCATAGCGCTTAAAGACATTTTCCAGCGTAAGTCCTGCCATCACTGCACCTCCTTAACCGCAAAACTCTTAATCGTTTCCTCGTCATAACGAATAACATAGTTTTTGGAGGTTACATCAAACAAAATAGAGCGGTCCAGCCCAAGCTTCAGATAGATTTCACTGTCGATCTTCACGTTCAGGCCATTCGGCGCGATCATACGCACCTGATAGTCGCCGCATTCAGCGGATATGACAGACTTGTTGCCGATACTCTCATAGCTGTAAACCATTGCCCTGAAATACCCTTCCTTCGGCTCGAACGAATAGCTGATATGCTGCGGCCGGATACCCAGCTCCGTTTTCGTCATCCCGCTTTCGGCAATTTTCGCAAATACCGCTCGATCCTCCGGCAGCGCAAGCGTGATCGTCTCCTTGCCGACCTCGACAGCAGCCGCATAGCCATCCGGCGTCCTGGAAATCGCGGCAGGAATGATATTGATCTGCGGATCCCCCATCAGCTGGGCAGTAAACTCATTGCAGGGCATATAATAAATCTCATCTCCGGTTCCGATCTGTACGACCTTCCCCTTGTTGATAATCGCGATTCTGTCCCCAAGCGCCATGGCTTCCATGAAGTCATGTGTCACATAGATACAGGTAGATCCAAGATTCGCCTGCATTTCCTTGAGCTCCGTACGCATGGAGTTTCTGAGCTTTGCATCCAGATGCGCCAGAGGCTCGTCCATCAGAAATACATTTGGCGTACGGACAAGAGCGCGCCCCATTGCCACACGCTGCTTCTGTCCGTTGGAGAGCTGACTGGGAAGTCTTTCCAGCAGCTTCTCCATTTTCATCATCTTGGCTGCCTTTTCGATTCTTTCCTTTATCGTCGCTTCATCCGTCTTATAAAGCTTGCTGCGAAGAGCGGAGGCCATATTGTCATAGACAGTCATCTGCGGATACAGCGCGTAATTTTCAAAAACCATCGCGACGTTGCGGTGCGCAGGATCAACAAGATTCATGATCTCGCCGTCAAAGCTGACTGTTCCCTCCTCCGGCATCGTGATGCCTGCGATGCAGTTCAGGATTGTCGTTTTTCCCGCACCTGCAGGACCGAAAAGAACAAAGAATTCATTATTTTTAATGTCCAGGCTGATTCCGTCAAGGGCCTGTACCTTGCCAAAGGATTTTCTTATGTTCTCGATTGTTATTCTTGCCATACTGCACCTTATCCTTTCACCGCGCCAAAGCTAAGTCCACGAACCAGATGCTTCTGGATGCACAGAGCAAAGACCATAGCAGGAATAGCAGAAACTGTGGCAGCCACTGCCAGCTGTCCGTAATGGGCACTGTCAGTACCAAGATATTTTGTGATCGCGACTGTGACCGGATAAACCTTGCTGCTGGCGAGAATCAGCGGGAAAGTGAAGGAATTCCAGGCAAAGATAAAGGCCAGAAGCGCGGATGAAACAAGGCCGGGCTTAATCAGGGGTACGAGCATCCTGAAAAAGATCTGATACCAGGTATATCCGTCTACCTGCGCGGCATACTCGATCTCAACGGAAATATCTTCAAAGTACCCCCGGACAACCCAGATCAGCAGCGGAAGCGATATCAGCTGGTAAACCCAGATCAGACCAATATAGGAATCATAAAGGCCAAGCTTCTGATAAATCATGAAAAGAGGAAGTACAACCAGGATCTCAGGCGCGAACTTGTAAGACAGGATCTGGAAAGCCAGTTCTTCCTTCCTTGCGAAATTGTATCTGGCAAGGGCATAAGCCGCGGGAACACCGACGATGACGGAGACCAGGACTGCGCCGCCGGCTACCAGAAGACTGTCTTTGATGTATCTTGCATAGTCGGAGCGAAGCAGTACCTGCTGATAATTGGCCAGTGTCGGGTGGAAAACAAAGGTAGTTGTAAACACCTCGGTGTCTGACTTAAAGGAGATCAGAAGCATCCAGAGAAGCGGAAATAGCGCAAATACTGCGTAGATAATCAGAAGGACATTCATCAGTACGTTTAACGCACGTTGTTTTCCGGTTTTCACACTATACCTCCTTTAGTCTTCCAGACCCGCGGCCTGTTTCTGCGCATTCCGCTGCAGTTTGACGATTCGTTTGGCCGCGATATTGATGATCAGCCACAGGACAAGGATAAACGGAATAGCAGCCCCGAATTTCTGGAACTTGAAGCCCTTCTGGTATGCCGTCAGGGATAGCGACATCAGCGTGTCGCCAGGGCCGCCCTTGGTAAGCGCAAAAATCACAGCATATTCCTGCAGAGCCGCCATAAGCCGGAACAAAAGAGCGATGTAAAGGCTGGGCTTGAGCATCGGAAGGGTCAGGTTGACAAAGTTAAACCATGC
>CACZQU010000296.1 GCA_902783305.1 uncultured Lachnospiraceae bacterium
CGACCCGGTATCCCCGGCTTTCCAGCAGGCGGGTAATCACCGCAGCGCCAAAGGAGGAATGATCCACATAGGCGTCTCCACAGACATAAACAAAGTCCACCTCATTCCAGCCCCGGTTCTTCATCTCCTCCATGCTGACGGGGAGAAATGAACCCGGCTTGTCAGCAAAGGTCGGTTTCATGGTCAATCTCCTGAGCACGATATCCTTCCGCGATGATATCCAGCTCCCGCTGGAAGCGCTCCAGCTTGAGAATGTCCTTGGTACGGAAAATCCTCAGGAATTCATCCTGGATCTTCATCACTTCCCTCTTATTGGAAAGGCGGTACAGCTGTTCGATATCTCCAAGAATATCCCGCACCAGATTCACCTGCATCTGCGAGGAAACCTGCGCATCCATAATCTCCGATCGCACCGAGGACATCTCGTGATCAAGAGAAATAATCGCGTCCGCGGCATTGCTCAGACGATCCGTCACATGAGGCGGAATATCCCCTTTATACTTATACTGCAGGGAATGCTCCACCGTAGCCCAGAAATTCATGGCCATCGTGCGGATCTGGATCTCCACCTGCAGCTCCTTGGTGCCCTCAAGTGTCTCCACCTTATAATACGCAATCATGTGATAGCTTCGATATCCGCTCTCCTTGATGTGGCTCAGATAGTCCTTTTCGCTCTTTACTCTCAGGTCATGTCTTCTTCGGATCAGTTCAGCCACCGCTTCGATATCCTCTTCGAACTGGCAGATCACCCGTACCCCGGCAATATCCTCCACCAGCTCTTCCATCTGGTCCATGGGGATCGACTTTCGCTGCATCTTTTCCAGAATACTGGCAACGCTTTTGACCCGTCCGCTGACCTGTTCGATGGGAGAATACATATCATTGTCTCTGTGTTCCTTACGAATATGCTCAAACTTGACGATAAGCTCCTTTACCGCCAGGTCGTAAGGATCCAGGATGCTTCTCCAAAGCTGTATCTCCATAATACTCAACTCCATTACGGAATGAAAAAAGACATCCGCAAAGCTCGCCGGAGCCTTCGCCGATGTCTCTGTCCTCAAAACAAGCAGCCAATGCCTGCCTTACTCCTATCCATTATACTCGCACGAACAGGTCAATGGAAACCCGGGTAAAGGCGGCAGACATAGCGCTCCCACTATCATGACCGGTTTTTCAGTCTGTGTATCAGACCTCATCCAGATCATCCATCACATCGTCGTCTTCCTCATCCACATCATCATCCACATCCAGATCGCCGGAAACGGATGCAGGCTCAGGAGCCCTGTAGGAAGAATTCATCGCCGCTGCCTGTGCCGTCTGCGGCGCAAGCTCTGCGCGATTCTGCGTGACAACGCCGAGACAGCTCTGAAGCGCATCTACAGCAAGACGGTATTTCGTCCCCGCATCCTCAAGCGTATCACTGAGAATCTGCTCAATATTGGCCATCATTTCATCTGTATAGGCAATGGCGCTCAGACGGATATTATTCGCGTCATTCGTCGCGGAATCAAGAATATCCTGAGCCTGACGGTTCGCGGAATTGACCGTCTCATTTGCCTGGGCATAGGCCTGCTGCATAATCTCGTGCTGGTTGACCAGATCCTGAGCACGCGCCTGGGCATCCGCAAGCATCATCTCAGCCTTTTTCTGGGCATCATCGAGGATCGCTTCTTTATTGCTGATGATCTTCTGATAGCGCTTGATCTCATCCGGAGTCTTCAGGCGCAGTTCACGCAGAAGCTCCTCGATCTCCTCCTTGTTCACCACGATCTTGGTTGTGGAAAGCGGCTGATACTTGCAGCTGTCAATATATTCTTCGATTTCCTCTATGATCTGTTCAATCCTGCTGCTCATTATTGCATACCCCCCTGGAAAGAATCTTTCTCACAACGGCATCAATGACCTCCTTCGGAGCAAAATTGGACAGATCTCCTCCGTACAATGCGACCTCCTTCATGATCGTCGAGCTCAGATAAGCATACTCCAGGCTCGTGGCCATAAAAACCGTATCCACATCGGGTGCCAGCACCCTGTTTGTCTGCGCCATCTGAAGCTCATACTCAAAATCAGTCACCGCCCTGAGGCCTCTGATAATCACTTTGGCTCCGCTCTCATGAGCGAAATTCACAGACAGGCCGGAGAAGGATGTTACACTGACATTGGGAAAGCCTTTCGTGGCATCGCTCATTATTTTAACACGTTCTTCCACAGAAAACAACGGACATTTTGCAGAATTATTCAGGATTCCCACCACGACCCGGTCAAATGCCGCACTGGCTCTGGCGATGACGTCGAGATGGCCGAAGGTGGCCGGATCAAAGCTTCCAGGATAGACTGCTGTTACCATTTATATTTTACTCCTCCAGATTTCTTTCACCTGCACGTAAACGGCAGATCATCATCTGCTCTATACGCGGCGCAGATCCTGATCGCAGAATATCATCCGGATAACTGAAAATGATGGTTTCAGACAGTTTCTTTCTCTTCAGGCCGGCTGATCCCCCCTGGAGAACGGCTGAGCCGGAGAAAAACATGCTGATTTGTCTTGTAGGCTTTGATCCGGAAGATTTCATACCCCAGATCCAGGGCATAGGAGAAATCCTCCCCCAGTTTTTCCTCGATGATAATCATAGTGTCTTCATGGATCAATGTGCTCCCCGACAGTGCCAGAAGCACGCTTTTTTCCAGTCCTTTTCCATAAGGCGGATCCATGAAAATAATGTCAAAGGGCGGATGGCCCTTCAAAACAAAAAGCGCCTTTACCGCATCCATGTTCAGAAGTGTAGCATGTTCTGCCAGTTTTGTAAATGACAGATTCTGCCGGATGCAGGTGCAGGCACGTTTGTCTGACTCTATGAAGCAGGCCTCTGCGGCTCCTCTGCTCAAAGCCTCAATCCCTATCCCGCCGCTCCCGCTGAAAATATCCAGAAAACGGCAGTCCGCTATGAAAGGCTGGAGAATGTTGAAAAGGGTTTCCTTAATCCTGTCGGTGGTCGGACGTGTCCCGTTTCCGTCCACAGTGCGCAGCGCAAGACTCTTTGCGCTGCCTGCTATCACTCTCACAATAAGCAAATCCTCCTCATCTGAAAATATCGGGTTTTCACACCATCCTGACGAAGCCATCCCTCCGCAAAAGCGCAGAAAGCAGCATGGACAGCTCTCATGTCCTCAGATTCAGCCGCCAGTCAAGGTCTCCGCGGGAAAGCCCGAGAATCAACAGCTCCGCCGTGGCGATATTTGTCGCGACAGGGATATTATACTGGTCACAACGGCGCACGATCGCCATAATATCGGGCTCAGCCGGGTCAATCATCACCGGATTGTAAAAAAGGATGACCAGATCCAGATCTTCCCTCTCCACCATCTCCATGAACTGCTTGTCCCCGCCTATGCTTCCAGCAAGGAACTTGTGGACATGGAGGCTGGTGGCGTCCTCGATCCGCCGGCCTGTAGTCCCGGTCGCATATACTTCATGCTTCGCAAGGATATTCTTGTAGGCAATACAGAAATCCTCGATCAATACTTTCTTGCTGTTGTGCGCGATAATACCCAGATTCATATTAACACCTCTCATGTGGGCGTGCCGATACGAGACAGACAGCCTTGTATAACATTATATTCAACCGTTCGTTGTGATTATAACAAATAGCCAAAAGAATTGCAAGAATTTCCTGAATAAATATACATTATTCATACTTTGGCAATATCTGTTCCGGGAAGTATCCTTAAGAATGTACATGATTCGCCGTTGTCCGGCCGTCAGTTTTCCCCAAAGTCACAGTGGCAGGGGCGGTATCTAAAAAACTGTTTCCTTTTCCCCTGAAACGGAGTATAATAATATACTACTATTCGCGCCATCGGATGATATGCACCGATCCATCGGATCTTATCCCCGCAATCGAAATGACTTCCGGTTGTACGGATAAGCCGAAGATTTTGCGGTTACATCATATCTCTGCCTGCGGCAGTCATCACGTGCATCCAGCAGGAGAGAAACGGATTTTCCTCTGGCTGCCCGCTGCAGCCGGCGATATTTCCTGTCCGAAAGCGCGTCGTCCATTTATTGTGAAAGAACATGGAGGTGCCTATGAACGGACGTATTGATTCAGGTATGGGTCAGATCGTGATTGACACAGATGTGATTTCGACATTTGCGGGAAGTGTTGCATGTGAGTGCTTTGGTGTGATCGGAATGGCGGCAGTCAGCATGAGGGACGGTCTTGTCAAACTGCTGCGCAGGGACTCTCTCCGGCACGGCATCAGCGCCCGTATCACCTCTGACAACTGTATCCATCTGGATTTTCATGTCATTGTCGCATATGGGACCAACATTTCCGCATTTACGGATAACCTTGTCAGTAATGTCAAATACAAGGTGGAGGAGTTTACAGGCATGCAGATCGAAGAAATCAACATCTACATCGAAGGTGTACGGGCGATCGACTGACGAGTCTGCGTGAATGGAGCCTGAGTAGAGGATCCATCCTTCATGGAACGGATCAATCTGCCAGCCTCTTATCCGGCGCCGCCGGGGTGAAGCTGGTCATAACGTTCTAAAATCAGACCCAGTACCGTTTGTACACGGTTAGAGGAGGAAACTAGTGGAAAACAGACAAACCATAGATGCTAAGATCCTGGCAAGGATGTTTCTGTCAGGAGCGAAGAATCTGGAGGCAAAAAAGGAATGGATCAATGAGCTGAATGTATTTCCGGTACCGGATGGCGACACCGGTACCAATATGACCCTGACCATCCTGTCAGCTGCTTCGGAGGTCAGCGCGCTTGAATCTCCGGATATGGAGACCTTGTGCAAAGCCATCTCCTCCGGATCCCTGCGCGGAGCCCGGGGGAATTCAGGAGTCATCCTTTCCCAGCTTCTGCGCGGCTTCACCAAAAGCGTGAAGAAGGCATCATCGCTTGATGCGACGGCAATAGCCGCCGCTATGGAAAAGGCAGTCGAGACTGCCTACAAAGCCGTAATGAAACCAAAGGAAGGAACTATCCTCACAGTGGCGAGAGAGGCAGCACAGAAAGCCTCCGAAATCGCCGAGGAGTCCAACAGTCTGGAGATCTTTTTCCGGGAAATTTTTGAACATTCCCAGATGATCCTTTCCCAGACGCCGGAAATGCTTCCGGTGCTCAAGGAAGCCGGAGTGGTGGATTCCGGAGGCCAGGGTCTCGTCGAGGTCTTCCGCGGTGTCATCGACGGTTATCTCGGGAAGGATATCGATTACACAGAGTTTGCTGTCCAGGCACCAGCCGTTTTGGAACCGTCCAGGGTGGATGAGCCCTACGAAACGGATATCACTTTCGGATATTGTACGGAGTTTATCGTTCTCCTCGAGAAGCCCATGAGCGAGGATGATCTCCAGGATTTCAAGGATTTTCTGCTGTCGATCGGGGATTCCATCGTTCTCGTGGATGATGATGAGCTGATCAAGGTTCACGTTCATACGAATCACCCCGGAGAAGCCTTCGAGAAAGGCCTTACCTATGGTCAGCTTTCCCGGATGAAGGTTGACAATATGCGTGAGGAGCATCACGAGAAGCTGATCCAGGACTCGGAGCGTCTGGCCAGGGAGCAGCTTGAAGCCGCAAGGCGCCAGGCCGAAGTCACGGCAGAGCGCAAGAAGGTCGGCTTCATCAGTGTTTCCGTCGGCGCAGGCCTTAGCGCAATCTTCCGCGATCTGGGTGTGGACTGCCTCATCGAGGGCGGCCAGACGATGAACCCCAGCACAGAAGACATGCTCAAAGCGATTTCCAAGGTAAATGCAGATACCATTTTTGTTTTCCCGAATAACAAAAACATTGTCCTCGCCGCGAATCAGGCAAGAGACCTGACGGAGGACAAGGAAGTGATTGTTATCCCCACCAGCACAATTCCGCAGGGAATCACCGCGATTATCAGCTATGTCCCTGAGAAGGATCCACAGGAGAATACCCAGTTGATGACGCAGGCCATCAGCATGGTCAAGACCGGCCAGATCACTTATGCGGTCCGGGATACCAGGCTCGATGCCAAAGAAATCCATGAGGGAGATATCATGGGAATCGGAGACCGTGGAATCCTGGCCGTCGGAAGCGATATCAACGAGGTCGCTGTGGATGTCGTAAAAGCCATGGCAGATGAAAACAGCGAAGTCATCAGTGTCTACGCCGGCAAGGATGTGCACGGCGAGAAGGCTGAGGAGCTGTACAGCCTGCTGGAGGAGGCTTACCCGGACTGCGAGGTGGAGCTGAACAGAGGAGATCAGCCGGTATATTATTATATTATATCGGTGGAATAGGAGGCAGCAACGCTGCCAGAAGGCGGAAGACAGATGCTCTTCCGCCTTTTTCGCGCAATGGCGGAGGATCCCCCTTAAGACGAAAGGACAAGGACAGAAAATGAGATTGCGGGAACTGAAAGGGATAGGGGAAAAAACGGAAAAGCTTCTGGCAAAGCTGGGTCTTGAGACCACACAGGATCTGATCTCCTATTATCCCAGAGAATACGAGGAATACGCAGAGCCTGTACCGGCTGCCGGCATGAAGGCAGGGCAGGTGTACTCCGTCAAAGCCCAGGTGGTCTCGGACATTACCCTGGGAACCGGAAAGCTTCCGGTGGCTGCGGCTGTCCTTCGGGATTCATCCGGTGCCTTACTGCGGGCAGTGTGGTTCCATTCCCCTTATATCCGAAGCGTCCTGAAACGCGGCGGAATATATATTTTCCGCGGTAAGACCGTCTGGAAAGGATCTGGCCTGCAGCTGGAGCATCCGGAGTTTTTTTCTCCTGCCGCTTACGAGGAGCTGAAACAAAGGCTGCAGCCCAGATATGATCTGACAGCCGGTCTTTCCAACAAAACGCTGACCCGGCTGGTAAAAACGGTTCTGGAAGCCGGCACCCCGGAGGAATACCTTCCGGACAAGGTAACAGAAGAAAACCAGCTGGAAAGCCGGCAGGATGCCCTTTGGGGAATCCATTTTCCCGAAAACCAGGAAGCCTTGAAAAAGGCCAGGAGGAGACTGGCCTTTGACGAGTTTTTTCTGTTTCTCCTGGCGGTATACCAGATGAAAAAGGAAACCGCCGAAACGGTAAACGGATTTTCCATAAAACCGGTCTGGGAGACGGAAAAGCTGATCGAAGACCTGCCATATCGTCTCACCAACGCCCAGATGCGCTCCTGGCGGGAAATCGAGAGCGACCTGTCAAAGGACAAGGTCATGTCAAGGCTCCTGCAAGGCGATGTCGGCAGCGGAAAAACGATCCTGGCGTTTCTCGCCATGCTGCAGACCGCCGGAAACGGATTTCAGGCCGCGCTCATGGTTCCTACGGAAGTGCTCGCAAAGCAGCACTTTGACGCTTTCGAGGCGCTGTGTGAACAGCA
>CACZQU010000297.1 GCA_902783305.1 uncultured Lachnospiraceae bacterium
GAGAGAATCCGGATGAAAATATTCACGATATCGACAAAAATATCCGCCGCGCTGTCAATGGCATTGTCCAGAGTCTTTGGATAAGCCTGCGCCCGGGTCCAGTCATAGCCGATATACCCGCTGAAAATCAGGACGATAATATAGTCCATCGAAGTAAGATTGATCCGGAAAATAAACGCGGCAATCAGTTCAATCACGATACAGGCGATCAGTGCAATCGTAAGGCCTCCTCCCAGCTTCCGGAAAAATGCCGGGAAGATCGTGGCGGCAGCGACCATCACGATGGTAACCATCCCTGTAATCATAAATGCCTGGCTCACCGAGGCGTACGTGTAAGCGGATACATAATACGTCAGCAGAAGTCCCATGCAGGCAGCCAGTCCCGTAAACCCGAGCAAGCTGAGCGCAGGATTGGTGGACCGATATACCAGGAACATACAGCCCAGGCTCCCGACAAGATAAATCACTAAAACCAGGGCATAATTCATACTCAGGATCTGCCTTTTCAGCAGGGACGCCATGAGGCAGTCGATCAGGATTCCCCACATCAGAACCAGGCCAATCACGAAATTGTATCCTGTATCTGTGAGCATCTGTCCTTCCACTCGTGACATACGTGCAAGCTTCACTTCTTTGTTATTCATTTTTTCATTCCTCCTCTGGAAACGCAAATTCTCCGCCCGTTTTTTCTGTCAGTCAAAGAACCCGGGAATGTCACCGTTAAAAATGGCATTGATCCCGTTGCAGGCAGCACCGAGAAGCTGTGAATCTCTCATAAAATATGTTTTTTTCACGGGAATCCGGATGTTCTTGTTTCCGAATTTGACCCGGTTGATTTCTTCTTCAATTCTTTCGATATATCGATCCGGCCACAGGCAGCAGTCCATCCCCAGCAGGATCAGCTGGGTATTCAGGATGTTCATTACACTGATGAGCGCGGAAGTCAGATTGTCCACACACTCCAGCATGACTTTATCCACATCAGGATCCTCAGAGACAGCAATAAAATCGTCATAAGACATATCCTTTCCCGTGGCCGCCATCAACCTGCTCCTGACATGTTCGGAATTGACATAAAGTTCAAGGCATCCGCGGTTTCCGCAGATGCAGACTTCGCCATTATGGTCTAAAGAAATATGTCCGATCTCCGGCGCATAGCCGTATGAGCTGTGGATACGGTGCCCCTGCACGATAATACCGCAGCCTACGCCGCGTGAAATACTTACCAGAAGCATATCCTGATAATTCCGGCCGTTGCCGTACAATGATTCAGCAAGGACTGCGCTTTGATTGTCATGGTCGAAGAACACGGGAAGTTTATATCGTTCTTCGATCTTTTTTCTGATCTTCACATCGTGAATATCATGGAAGTGATAGGGATTTACGATCATACCTTCGCTGACATTCACCGGTCCGATGGAGGCAATACCGATCACCGCAGCATTCTGTTCTTCTGTAAACATCAGATCCAGAAGCTGAAAAACGTTTTCCATCAGTTCCGCTTCGGTAAAAATCTCCTTCCGGATTTCTTCCCGACGGATCACATGAAGATTCAGATCTGCAAGAACCACCGCACAGAATGCACGGTCGATCAGAACGCCGATCACTTTTGGTGCTTTGGGGGAAATAATGAGTCCTGTCGGGTTACGTCCGAGTTCTGCCCGGATCTCCTTGTCAGATTCTTCCACCAGATCCAGGTGAATAAATTCCCCGACGATCTGGGAAATAGCCGGCTTGGTCAAACCTGTTGCTCTCGCAAGATCAATCCTGGAGTTGCACTTGCCGGTCGCCAGCAGCTTCAAAACCAGTCCCCAGTTTGATCTTTTCTGATCCGCTTTGTTTTTTCCCAGTTTTCTCATTGCCACCTCACATAACCATTGTTTCAGAATCCTCCAAAATTATGTATGATTCCAGTGCAAAAAGCTCTGCTCCACCGCCCCTTGTTTTCGCAGGCGTCCTAAGGATCTGTGCATAAATAGCCTATACATCCGCTTTGTCTGAATCCGCCCAGGCTGCGTTGTCGTCAGTTGGCAATGCCCGCGCATCGACGCCTTCCTCCGCCTTGCATATGCTCACGAATACTGCGTCTTATGGCTAAGTTATTTAATTACAGTGCCTAAGCATGTTTATTGTGGAAAATCCCGCAGTTGTCATGCAGCTGCGGGATTTCCTGTTATACAGAATATTCAGGTCGGATTATTGAAGATTATTTGAAGTCAGCAACGTTTTCAGCATCAACCGTGGAAACGCCGGTATCAACAACTTCGCCGCCCAGGTCTTCACCATTCTCCAGGGAAACAACAGCTTCGATAGCCATCTCACCCATGACATTCGGGTTCTGAGCCATGAAAGCAAGCAGCTCGCCGCCTTCAACATGAGCGATGTTGGAGTCAGATTTGTCCCAGCCTACGCAGTAGATCGTCTGACCATTGTTGGCAGCATCAGCGACAGCAGCAGCAGCACCGTTTGTTGCGCCGTCATTCGTTCCGTAGATTGCGACCACGCCGTTGGCGATCAGGGTGTTTGCAAGCTCCTGAGCCTTGGAGTTGTCACCATCGGAGTACTGTCTCTCACCAAGCTCGAAATCAGTATCTTCGAATACGGAAGCAAATCCATCATAACGGTTCTGGCAGGAATCAACACCGGCCTGAGCATCAACGATGCCGATGGTGCCTTCGGTAACACCAGCCTCGGTCAGGACATTCAGCAGATATTCGCCAGCCTGCTTGCCGCCTGCATAGTTATCGGTTGCAAAGGTAGCAGAAGCTTCCAGGGAGGCAGGAGCATCAACATAGATGATCTTGATTCCCTGATCAAGTGCTTCCTGAAGAGTCATGTTGGCGGAAGTCGCATCGTTGCAGGCGATGATGATGTAGTTGCAGCCATCAGAAATAGCGGCATTGATCTTCTCGATCTGCTGAGCATTGTCTTTGGTTTCCGGAGCAAGCCATTCCAGTTCGATCTTGTTTCCGGCTTCGTTCAGCTCTTCAACCTTAGCTTCTGCGGCGTCATGCAGACGAACCCAGTGAACATCCATCTGATCCATGGTGATCAGGCCGACCTTGGTTTCTACCGGCTCTTCCGCGAAAGCAGCTGCGGACAGACCAGTGATCATAAGACCTGCAAGAACTACTGCTGCGAGTTTCTTCATCATTTTTTTATCCTCCTTAAAAAGTAAATGATGTGAGTCCGGATACTTTTTGCATCCGGACAAGATATATATAATCCCGGGACCAGTAAGCATCCCGTGAATTATCAAAGAAACAGGGGAATCGGGCACTCACGCTTTCTTCTTTCCAAGAAGGCCGTTTCGTCTTGCAATATCAATCAGAACGCACACAACCACGATGATGCCGATGATGATGTTTCTGAGAGCTGCAGGAACATTGGCCATGGTAAGGCCGTTCTGCAGAATAGCCCACACGGAGGCTCCCGCAATGACACCGACCAGCAGTCCGCTTCCGCCGAGAGTGGAAATACCACCGATAACGGCCGCGGCAACACCGTACATCTCATAAGAGAGACCTGCCTGCATATTGCCCATGCCTGCCTGTGCTGTCATGATCAGTCCTGCCGTGAATGAGCAGAACGCTGAAATCAGATAAGCTGTTGATGTGGTCTTGAACACGTTTACGCCTGACAGCCTGGCAGCGTCCACATTGGATCCGATGGCATAAATGTGACGGCCGGTTCTGGTAAAGCTCATGATATAGTTGAAAATGAACCAGATCACCAGCGTAATGATCACGCTGATGTACAGGTAGCCGACTCTCTTATAGTAGAAAATGTTTCTGAATGCGGTGACGCTGGGAGCAGTACCGATATCACCGGTGTTATAGTTGTTGTTGGCCAGCTGGGCAATACCACGTCCGATCGTCATTGTGCCAAGAGTGCCGATGAAGGGTGGAAGCTTGAATTTTCCGACAAGAACGCCGTTCACGCAGCCGACTACCATACAGGCAGCCAGGTCGATGATGATAGCCAGAATCGGATTGACACCGTTGCAGATCAGCGTTGCTGAGATCATGGTGGACATACCGATGACAGATCCGATGGAAAGGTCAATGTTGCCGGTAATACACACAATGCCCTGTCCGATACCAACGAGAAGATACGGGCAGATCGATCTGGACAGCGGCATGAGGTTTGTGCTCTTGATGAAATTCGGATTCATTATCGCGAAGATGACAAGAAGGATCACTACGCCGGCATATGCAGTGAGGACAGATGCCATACCAGGGGCTGAGAGAAAGCTCTTTTTATTATTCATTTCGGTATACCTTTTCCTTTCCTTTTATTCAGCATTATCACCAAACTGAGTGGCATATGTCATTATCTCTTCTTCAGTCGTATTGCGCGGATCCACCTCGCCTGTAATACGGCCGTTGCACATCACAATGATACGGTCTGAAATTCCCATCACTTCCGGCATCTCCGAGGAGACGACAATCACTCCGACACCCTGTTTTTTCAGCTCGTTGATGATCTCATAGATTTCAACCTTGGCAGCGACGTCAATACCACGTGTCGGTTCGTCAAAGATGATGACCCGGGACTGCCTCGCAAGCCACTTCGCCACAACAACTTTCTGCTGGTTGCCGCCGGAAAGGCTTCCTGCCTGGACATCCGCGTTGGGCATCTTGATCGTCAGGGAATTCTTGCCTTTTTCGATCATATCATTTTCTACTTTTTTGTTAATGGTGCCAAGGAAATTTTTGCCGCATATAATGTCCAGATTGGGAAGGGCAATATTGTCGCGGATCGAAAGCTTTGTGCATAAGCCTTCCTTCTTGCGGTCTTCCGGGGCAAGCACGATGCCCTGCCGTATAGCGTCCTCCGGATTCTGGACGGTAATCTGTTTGCCATCCAGGATCAATGTGCCGGAATCCACCAGGTCCGCCCCGAAAACAGCGCGCATGGTCTCGGTACGACCCGCGCCTACAAGACCCGAGAAACCGAGCACCTCTCCTTCGAACACATCAAAGCTGACGTCACGGACCATCTTGCCTGCGTTGAAATTCTTTACCTCGAGAATCTTTTTGCCCTTCGGTACAGTGTCACGCGGGAACTGATTGGTGATTTCACGGCCTACCATGTTGGCAATGATCTGCTCCATGGTAAAATCAGTGAATTTTCCTTCCGTGATATATTTGCCGTCGCGCATAATCGTCACAGAATCTACGATATGGTGGAGCTCCTGCAGACGGTGACTGATGTATACGATTGCCGTGCCCATGGCTTTCAGTTCATGGACAATACGGAACATTTCCGTGATCTCCGCATTGGTAAGGGAAGAGGAAGGCTCATCCATGACCAGGACTTTGGCGTTGATGAGAAGAGCCTTGGCGATCTCAACCATCTGCTGACGACCCACCGGCAGATCGCCGATAATGGTATTCGGATCCAGATCATGGATACCCAGCTTGGCAAGCTGCTCGATGGCCTGTCTGTTCATTTCTGCCTTGTCAAGTCTTCCACCTTTGATCAGCTCCCGGCCCAGAAACATATTTGCCGCAACCGTCAGATGCTGACACATATTCAGCTCCTGATGGATGATGGCAATGCCGAGAGCCTGTGCTTTTTTCGTATCCAGATCACCCTCGATCTTCTGTCCGAAAACGGTCAGATCTCCGGAATCCCTTGTATAAACGCCTGAAAGGATTTTCATCAGTGTGGATTTTCCGGCCCCGTTCTCTCCCAGAAGCGCCATTACCTCGCCTGATCTCAGATGGAGATGCACATCATCCAAAGCCTTTACGCCGGGAAAGGTTTTTGTGATGTGTTCCATAGAAACAGCATATTCGCTCATCGCATTGCTCCTTTCACTTTATTTAACACGCGTGCAGTTACAGGTTGGTCAATCCTTTGCCGGCGGATACTCGTTACACAGCAGGCGGTAAGGAGGCTCATCCTCTTCGATTGTCGGGAAACGGGAATTCTGTTCATAGAACCGGTTATCCGTATTGTCATCATTGCACATGGAAACTTCACCAATCAGTACCTTCGAGCCGTCCTTCGGGATAATGAACTCATGATAATAATACGGATACAGCGTCAGGCTCTCTCCCGGGTGAAGGACGATATCTGATCCGGGCTTGACATAGTAGTTCCGGCCGTCCTGAGAGATCAGAACATCCGTGTCGAGGAGTTCTCCCTCATTTTCCCGGTTTGCGTTCCACAGATGGAAGATCAGGTTTCCACCGCCCCGGTTGATGATATCCTCCATCTTATTCCAGTGAAAATGGTTTGGAGATGTCTGACCCGGATAGAGCATCATGATTTTTTCGGCATAGGTTTTCACGTATTTTGGATCATGCACATTGCCGTTCCTCAGCGTAATGAGAGCCAGCCCGTTTCCTCCGAAAAAGTCTCCCTCTCCATAATCGGTGATGTCCCATCCAAGCGCGTTATCGCGGATCTCGTCATATTCATGACCTTTCTCCTTCCACTCCTCGGGAGTGAAGCTCAAAAATGGCGGAAGGGCAAATCTGTACTCCGCAAGCATCTCTTCAAACTCTTTGATTACTTTGTTGATCTCTGAACGTTTCATGTATGATTCTCCTTTATCATCATCTGATCTCACTGACAGCTTTTTCAATCTCTTCTTTTCCGTCAAGGACGGTGAAACGCAGAATATTTTTTTCTTTCCTGAATGGCTCAATCCTGTGCAGCGAACCTTGTTCACAGTGATATGGCCTTCCGTAGACCGAGGAATTCGACGGCTCAAGGCCAATGACATAGTCCCCGGAGGCGATGGATTTCCATTCCATAAAATACGGCAGATTTTCCGCGGAGTACTCCAGCGAAAGCCCCAGCTGCAGTTTTTCGTTTACGACGGCAAGGCGGACCATTCCATCCGGGCTGGTCACTGCATCATGGATAAAAACGTATTCGGGCTCGTTATCCTTCGGAGCCTCCATCACATCGAAAAGATCCTCATGTCCCGCGGCGTCCTGATCCCTCGGGACAACACTTCTTGTCGGTATATAAAGGCGTGTGCCCTCATCCAGGAAAGGATACCCCATATTGATATGATAAAGCAGCATGAGCGGTTCGCTCCGGAAGGACTGGTTCTCAATTTCATCGGTCATCGTCACCGTCCTGGTGCCATATACCGTTTCATACCTTCTGCGAAGCACCAGATTTTCCCCGAAAAGCTCAGCCTCCCTCATTTCTCCGCTGACTCTCAGGTGATATTCATCCTTTTCCCAGAAGCAGTCGTGACTTTGCATCTCCGCAGGGGTTGTCCGGATCCTGCCATGCATCGGGTAGTCTTTTCCGTCCTGCGTGCAGGGGGCACAGATATTTTCCAGACCGGCCGTAAAGAAAAAGCCTCCCATAATGCTGCGCAGCGCTTCCTGCCCGTTGGTGTCATAGTGGTTTCTTCCCTGAAGTCCGGGCTTGGACAGGAAGTTCATGTTGATTCCTTTATAGGAAAACGAACCGATATCCATACACTTGTCAGCAAGTACCCTGAACTCAAGCGGACCGTTTTTGACATCGAAACCGGCCATGCCCCTGCTTCGACCTTCAAGATATTCTACCGGCCGGATAAAAGCAAGCTGCTGCATGCTGCCGACTTTTTTTAACACAGATTGATTGGTCATGGCGTCACTCCAGATTCGCGTGGTATTGCCAGAGATTCTTCATGTCCAGATGTTCGTTCTCGATCAGCATCTTGGCCAGAATATCTCCTACAAGAAGAAGGGTCTGATCAAACAGGGTCGTCATCGGCTGGATGGAGTCGATCTCATCTTCCAGATACAGCTTGGTTCTCACCGGAATACGGACCATGAAATCAGCGATGTCCTTCATGGAACTGTTCGGATTGGAGCCGATATGGACAATCGTGCATCCGGGAACCGTCTGACGGGCCTTCCGGGCAATATTCAGCGGAAAGATGGATTCCCCTGAACCGGAACCGACGATAAGAAGATCACCTTCATTAAAATGCGGCTCTGTAATCTCTCCCACATAGTGAGTCCTGATTCCGAGATGGGCAAATCTTTTGCAGACAGACTGAAGAGAAAGAAGCACCCGTCCGACCCCGATGAAAAATACCTGATCGGCCTTAAGAATCTCCTGGGACAATCTCTCCAGACTTTCTGTGTCAATACTGGCAAGTGTGCGTGAAAGCTCGTCCAGAATCCCTGCGCAGCAGTCGTTGTATTGCTGTGTAAATGTCTCGCTCATGATAAAAAGACTCCTTTCATAACTGCCTGGTCAGCTCCGCTCTGAGCGCCATCATCTCACGAATACTCGGAATCATCTGATCGCCCTTTTTCAGACAGGTGCTGCCTATGACAAACTGGTCCGCAAGATCCACCCCATAGGTGCGGACCACTTCGGGTGATATCCTTCCGTCGAGCGAGATTTTTGTGCCCAGACCTCTTTCCCGGATCATCTGCTTCAGTTCCCGGATCTTTCTGTCTCCATACGGCACCGGTTTTTCGCCTTTGACAAAGGCGTAACCCGGATTGATCAGCATTAAAAGAACGGTATCGCATTTTTCCAGAACATATTCAAGCGCGCTCAGCGGAGTGGCGGGCTTCAACGCCACACCAGCCCTTACACCTTTCGCGTGAATTCTGTTCAGCATACCGTCGATGTGCGGCTGAGTTTCCGCATGAAAGATGATCTGCTGCACACCGATATCCAGAAGTTCATCAATAAAATAATCCTGTTCGGTGACCATTACATGACAGTCAAAAGCGAGACTGGTCTTCTCACGCAGCTGACGGACAGTCTCAAGGCCAAGAGGCATACTCGGGCTGAAATGGCCGTCCAGGATATCTACGTGGAGCATTTCTATTCCCTCTGCTTCCAGAATCCTGACCTGGCTTTCCAGATTGCACAGATCCAGAGTAATCAGCGAGGGAGTATACATACAGGGTTTTTCCCAAACATCATTCATCATACCGTGGCTGCCCCTCCTCAGCTTTGGCGCGCCAGTTCTGCTTCGATCTGCTCTCTTGCAGGAAGTGAAGAGATGCCGCCCTTTTTCTGTACACAGATCCATCCGCTGACATTGCCGTAGTTCATTGCCGTACGTATGATCTCTCCGGTAATATCTTCAGCTTTTTGTACGCCCTGCAGGCGGAGGCTGGAAAGGAACCCGCCCCAGAATGCATCGCCGGCGCCTGTTGCATCAACACAGACCGCTTTTCTTCCGGGGATTTCAAAGATTTCCTCCTCAAAGAAACAGCGCGCTCCCCGCGAGCCAAGCGTTTCCACAATCAGCCGGATGTTGTATTTCCTGAGCAGGGAAGGAAGGTTGTCTTCTCCGCCCATCATCTCAACCTCTTCTTCCGAAATCTTAAGGATATCGATATAAGGCAGGACCTCAAACACCTTGTCTGCACAAGCTTTCACATCATCATTCCACATCAGGTTTCTGTAGTTTACATCAAAGCTGACAAGCTTATGGTTTTCGGAGCCCAGCCGAAGCGCTTTGACGGTTGCCTCAGCTTCCGGTGAAGCGGAAAGAGAGCAGGAGCCTGCATGAACAATCACCGTGTTCTTTATATCTTCTTCCCTGACATCCTCCTCGGAGAGGAACATATCGGCACCCGGCTTTCTGGCAAAGGTAAAGCTGCGGTCACCATCTTCCGTAAGTGTAACAAAAGCCATCGTTGTGACAGCCTCTTTGTAAAAATCCTGTTTCAGTCTTCTGACCTGATACTGCTCCAACGTATCCGCCAGAAAACGGCCGAAGTCATCATCACCAAGACAGCAAAGCATCCCGGCAGCCAGACCGTTTCTGGAAACAGCACAGGCTACATTGGCAGGCGCTCCGCCGGCATTTCTTATATAACTGGCCTCTTCCATTCCGGGAATAAAATCAATTACCATTTCGCCGATACTGAATAAATCCATTTTCAATTACTCCTCGTGGCATATAGACTGCGTGTATATAGGGTTCCGGAATTAGTTTGTTCAATTAACTATATAAAAAATATACATGCAGTTGCTTTTGATGTCAATAAAAATATGGTAATCTGCCGCCTTTTTGGCAGATTGTACAGCATTGGCTTAGTGGTTTTGGTACTATTTTCAGTCCATGCCTTCTCTTTTCACTGGCTATGCCGGTTCTGCCTGTTATTGGATACTGTTCATGTCTGACCGTAAAGCTGCGCGCGGGAAAGATCAGATAACCCATGAGCAGGACCTGAGGAAGCGCGAAGCGCGGAACAATCCGCAGGAGTCATTTTGCACTGCAATCATCTATAGATCCAGACCTGACAGCGCCTGTGAAAACGCATCATTCAAAGGTGCCTCCGCCTCTTTTTTCTGTTTCTGCAGATATCTCGCGACATCCGCTTTTTTCACTCCGGCGCCTTCCTTCTGCCTCCTTGCCTGAAAAGCAGAAAGCCTCTCTTTGTATCCGCAGGCACAGACAAACGTTTCTTCCTTCCCCTTCATGATCAGCTCCATTCGCTTATGACAGTTGGGGCAGCGGGCATTTGTCGTCCGGGCAATGGTTTCCCGGTAGCCGCATTCCCGGTCCTGGCACACCAGGAGTCTGCTGTTTTTGCCATTGACGGCCAGCAGTCTTTTTCCACATTCCGGGCAGATTTTGTTAGTCATGTTTTCATGGCGGTAAGTGCCTTTTCCGCTTTTTATTTCCTCCACGATCCGCGCGGTATATCCTTCAATATCGGACAGAAAGACCTGCTGCTTCAGCTTTCCGCCCGCGATATCCGACAGCTTCATTTCCCAGGAGGCGGTAAGCTCCGGTTTTCTCAGGTCATCCGGCACCAGCTCCAGAAGCTGCTTCGCTTTGGCTGTCAGCCAGATTTCGCTGCCTCTTTTTTCCATCAGAAAACTGGAAAAAAGCTTCTCCATGATATCTGCCCGGGTGGCGACTGTCCCGAGGCCGCCGGTCTCTCCCAGGGTTTTTGCCGCTTTTTTGTCCTGGCTTTCCAGAAAATGCACCGGGTTTTCCATGGCAGCGAGGAGAGTCGCCTCCGTAAAGCGTTTCGGGGGTTTCGTCTTTCCGCTTCTGACACTGATCCGGTCAATCTTCAGCCTCTGCCCCTGTTTCACCTGCGGAAGGCTTTGGGATCCCCCGTCCTGCCAGTCATCCGTATCCTCCTCATCCTCTTCCGGCAGACCTTCCGTGTAAACAGCGCGCCATCCCGGATCCGTGACGATCTGGCCCTTGGCATAAAAGGAAAATCCGCCTGAACGGCCTTCCATGGAAGCCTCCTCATAGATACAGGACGGGGAAAGGACAGCCAGGAAACGGCGCACCACCATGTCGTAGATTCTCCGCTCCTCGTTGGTCATATGGTCCAGCTGAACATATTGCTCCGTAGGGATGATGGCATGGTGATCCGTCACCTTCGCGTCATCGACAAAGCTCTTATCCGCCCTGACCGGCTTACGTGAAAGCGGACCGGCAATTGCCCGGTATGGACCGACACTGACGGCTTCAAGTCGCTCACGGATAGTCGGGACGACATCCTTGGTCAGATATCTCGAATCCGTACGGGGATAGGTCAGCACCTTATGATTTTCATACAGGCGCTGCATAATATCCAGGGTTTGCTTCGGGGAATAGCCGAACCGCTGGCTGGCTTCCTTCTGCAGGGTGGTCAGGTCATACAGGCCCGGAGCAGGTACCGTTTTTTTCCTTTTTGTTACGCTGACCAGGTCAAAGGGACCCTTTCCCGCTTTCTGCAATACCTCCTCGGCCCGCTCCTTCTGGAACGTGCGGGTCCCGCCGGTTTTTGCATCCTTCCACCAAAAGCGTATGCCCTCCGCTTCAAGGACAACGCCGTAATAGTCTTTTGGGGAAAAGGAACGGATCTCCTCCTCCCTTTTTCTGACGATGGCGAGGGTCGGAGTCTGTACCCGCCCGCAGGAGAGCTGTGCATTGTATTTGCAGGTCAGCGCTCTGGTTCCGTTCATCCCCACCAGCCAGTCTGCCTGGGCACGGGCGCTGGCCGCCCGGTACAGATTGTCATACTCATGACCGTTTCTGAGGGAAGCGAAGCCTTCCCGGATGGCTCTGTCCGTCACGGAGGAAATCCACAGCCTGCGTATGGGCTTACGGCAGCCTGACTTTTCCAGAATCCACCTTGCGACCAGTTCACCCTCCCGGCCGGCGTCGGTGGCAATAATCACATCTTCCACATCCTGCCGGAACAGCTGGTTTTTCACTGCCTGATACTGTTTCTGGGTCTGAGGGATCACCACCAGCTTGTGTTCCTTTGGGATCATCGGCAGAGTCCCCATCTCCCATTTCTCATATTTTCTGTCATAGGCTTCCGGATCAGCAAGGGTGACAAGGTGTCCCAAAGCCCAGGTCACGATATAACGATCTCCTTCCATCGCCCCGTTCTGTTTCCTGCTGCAGCCCAGAACCCGGGCAATATCCCTGGCTACGGAAGGCTTTTCTGCCAGTACTACCGATTTCATGATATGCACGCCTCCGGTCAGGAACGGCTGTCCGGACCGATCTCATAAATCGGATCATCATTCCGGATCCCGTTGGCGATCGCCATCAGTTCGCTTTTCGCTCTGTCCAGGGAGCTGAACTGCCCCAGAATCATTTCTGAAGGCCCAAAAAGGCCATCCTGCTCTGAAACCATTTTCCGCCCGGAAGCTACCAGGAGATATTTTGTCTCCAGGACCGGTTCAGGTGCGGTAAACATACGGGAATTTTCTCCCACTTTTACTTTGCGCTTCTGGATCTCCAGATCTCCCACTTCTGTCAGTATCATCTTGTTCTGGCTGAAAATATACATCATTTCCCCCTTTCCCGGGTATGGATCGGTAAGGATCCAGCCCTGCAGTCTTCATCGGTCCGGCCCTGCCTGTGCCGCGTTGCCGCCTCCCGGCAGCGCAGGTTTTACTGCAGGTCCTTTACTACCGCGATCGCTTCCCTGAGCCAGGAAACATACAGCAGGCGGATCCCCTCCGTCTGACCCACATTTCTCCTGCATACAGAAGGCAGGATGACAGCCTTAAAGCCCAGCTTCTTTGCTTCGGCCACCCTCTGGGACGCCATACTGACCGAGCGGATTTCCCCGCTCAGTCCGATCTCTCCAAAAACCATCACATCGTCCGGGATCGCAAAATCCGAGAAGCTGGAGACCACCGCCAGGGCGATGCCCAGGTCTATGGCCGGTTCATTCATCCGGATCCCGCCCGCGATATTGACATAGGCATCCGACTCTGACAGATGCTGCCCTGCTTTTTTTTCGAGAACAGCCATCAGAAGATTGACCCGGTTGTAATCCGTCCCCACTGCGGTCCGCCGGGGAAGGCCGAAATTGCTTCGGCATACCAGAGCCTGTACCTCCACAAGCAGTGGTCTTGTCCCTTCCATGGCACAGCTTACCACTGACCCGGAGGTTCCTGTCGGTTTCCCGTCCAGCATGTATTCCGACGGATTGGCAACCTCCTCCAGCCCTGAGCTTTTCATCTCAAATACACCGATTTCGTTTGTGGAACCAAAGCGGTTTTTCACTGCTCTCAGGATCCGGTAGGAAACAAAGCGGTCTCCTTCAAAATATAATACGGTGTCTACCATATGTTCCAGTACTCTGGGTCCGGCTACATTGCCCTCCTTCGTGACGTGGCCGACAATAAAGACCGTGATTCCCTGCCCTTTCGCGATCTGCATCAGGACATTGGTCGATTCCCTTACCTGGGAAACGCTTCCGGGCGCTGAGCCGATTTCCTCATCATACATCGTCTGAATGGAATCAATCACTGCGACGCCTGGCTTCTCTGCGAGCAGTACCTCCCGGATCCGGGAAAGATCTGTCTCGCAAAGAAGCTTCAGATGATCAGTGAACTCTCCGATTCTGGACGCCCGCAGCCTGATCTGGCGCAGGGATTCCTCTCCGGAAATATAGAGGACCGGAATCTGACGGGCGGAAAGATTGCGGCAGACCTGTAAAAGAAGGGTCGATTTGCCAATCCCCGGATCACCACCCACAAGCACAAGAGAGCCAGGGACGATCCCGCCTCCCAGCACCCTGTCAAGTTCCCCAAGGCCGGATGTCTCTCTCTCATCCTCCCCTGCCGGGATGTCCCCAAGGACATACGGCCGGTTTTTTGCTCCTGCGCCTGCGGCTTGGACGGCGGATGTCCCGGAAGCTGCCGCAGGCTCCTCAACAAAGGTATTCCATTCCCTGCAGCCGGGACACTGCCCCATCCATTTGGAGGATTCGAACCCGCACTCCTTGCAAAAGTAGACGATCTTTTTCTTTGGCATGGATGCTCCACCTGCTTTCACTTATGACTGTACCGATGTTTTCCACCCGGCCGGCTCCTGTCAGAATACAGCTCAGGAAAAAACGATTTTCCCCGCTGACGGTCCGTGTTTCAGCAGGTCATCTGGTTCGGGCTGTTTTCCCCGGGGCAAAGAGTCTGTCTTGTCTTTGACAAAGCGGACATGAACCGTGTCTCCCGCACGGAAATGTCCCTCCAGAATTTCGTTGGCAAGGGCATCCTCAATCCGGGTCTGGATCTGTCTGCGAAGCGGTCTCGCTCCGTATTTCGGATCAAATCCGGCTCTTGCAATCTCCTCCGTCACGGATGGCGCCGCTTTGAGCGTAATGTCCATCTGTTCCCTGCATCGTTTCTCCAGGTCTTTGAGCAAAAGCTTCACAATCTGCATGATCTCAGGATGAGAAAGCATATGGAAAACCATGATTTCGTCGATCCTGTTGAGGAATTCCGGGCGGAAAATCCTGCGTACCTCCTCCATCACGCCATTCTTCATCCGTTCATAATCCCGCTTCTCATCCTGTCCGGATACAAAGCCGAGCCTTTTGGGCTCAACAATAGACTGGGCTCCGGCGTTGGAGGTCATGATGATAATGGTCTGCCGGAAGTCCACTTTTCGTCCATGAGCATCCGTAATGCGTCCGTCGTCCAGCACCTGCAGAAGGATATTGAAAACATCCGGATGTGCTTTCTCGATTTCATCAAAAAGGACAACACTGTAAGGGTTTCGCCGGACCTTTTCGCTGAGCTGTCCTCCGTCTTCAAAGCCCACATATCCCGGTGGTGAACCGATCATCTTGGAAACAGAATGTTTCTCCATATATTCTGACATGTCGATACGGATCATGTTCTGTTCACTGCCAAAGACTGCCTCGGCAAGGGCCTTGGACAGTTCGGTTTTTCCTACACCTGTAGGTCCCAGGAAGAGGAACGAACCGATAGGCCGCCTGGGATCACCCAGTCCGACCCTTCCCCGTTTCACCGCCTGGGATACGGCATGAACCGCCTCCTCCTGGCCGATCACTCTCTTATGAAGCTCCTGCTCCAGGCGGGATAATCTCCTGGTCTCCGTCTGCGTAAGACGTGTGACCGGGATTTTCGTCCATTCGGAGACGACAGAGGCTATCGCTTTTTCATCAACGTTAAGTCCCTTTTTTTCCGCTTTCCGGTCCAGCTCCTGTTTCTTTCGCTCCAGCTCCTGTTTTTCTTTCGCCTGCGCTTCCCGCAGTTCCTTTGCCGCGGCAAGGTTTCCCTCGCGGATCGCGTCTTCCACGCGTCCTTCCAGTTCCCGGAGCTTTTCCTCCTGCCGGCTCATCCCTGCATCCACATGGAAGAAGTTCAGCTGGACCTTGGAGCAGGCCTCATCCATCACATCAATGGCTTTGTCCGGAAGCCGGCGGTCTGTAATATATCTCGCCGACAGAGCTGCTGCCGCTTCCATAGCCTCAGGGGTAATCTTTACTCCATGATGCTTTTCATAAAGAGGAGAAATCCCCTTCAGGATATCTACTGTCTCCCGGACAGAAGGCTCTTCCACCGTCACGGGCTGGAAGCGTCTCTCGAGAGCAGCGTCCTTTTCGATATATTTCCGGTATTCCTCCAGGGTTGTCGCCCCGATAATCTGGATATCCCCTCTGGAGAGCGCTGGTTTAAGGATGTTCGCCGCATCTAAAGAGCCTTCGGCACCACCTGCGCCGATGATGGTATGAAGCTCATCGATAAACAGGAGAATTCCCGGGTGTTCGCTGACTTCATCGATCACATTGCGGATGCGTTCCTCAAACTCTCCGCGGAATTTCGTCCCGGCTACCATGGAAGAAAGGTCAAGAACCACCACCCTTCGGTCGCGCATGGACGAGGGAACCTGTTCCTGAGCGATCAGCCGGGCCAATCCCTCCACGATGGCCGTCTTTCCCACGCCCGGCTCTCCCACCAGACATGGATTGTTTTTTATCCTGCGGCTGAGAATCTGGGTCAGTCTTCCGATCTCCTGCCGCCGGCCGACAACCGGATCGAGCTGTCCTGACACAGCCATCGCCGTCAGATCCCTGCTGTACTTATCCAGCCACGGTGTCACCGTCCCGCCGTCGGCAGCCTGGCTCTCCTTCAGCTCCTGAGCAGCATACCGGGTATCAATCCCCATAGCAGAAAGGATGGCTGCGTAAAGCTTCTGTATACCCACATCCATCGTGGTCAGAAGCCTTGCTGCCACGCAATCCGTTTCCCTTAGCAGGGCAAGAAGCAGATGTCCGGTTCCCGCTGAGCTTTCTCCCCGGTCCTGGGCATCGAATTTCGCCTGTTCCACAACATAGGAGAGGCGCGGACTATATGACGGCACAGTTTCCTGCGCCTCTTCCGGTATCTCCGGCACACCTGCCGTCTTTTCTGATCCCGGTACCGCCTGCGCGGCCGCCGTCTCTTCCGGTCTGGATTCCGCCTGCACGGCTGCTGTCTCTTCCGGGCCTGGTTCCGCCTGCATGCCCGTCGTCTCTTCCGGCCTGGATTCTCCCTGCACGGCTGCTGTCTCTTCCGGGCCTGGTTCCGCCTGCATGTCCGTCGTCTCTTCCGGCCTGGATTCTCCCTGCGCGGCCGCTGTCTCTCCCGGGCAGGAGCCCGCCTGCATACCTGCCGGCTCCTGACTCCTGTGTTCCGTCTGCTCCTCCTCCGGGATCTGAGGCGCAATCAGCTGTCTGATCAGATTCAGGAGAGTCTGAGGCTCTACATGAAATTCTGCCAGCACCTTCCCGGCGAGAGAATCCTTCTGCGCCAGAAGACCGATCAGGAGATGCTCCGTACCCGTATACCTGTGTCCCAGAGACGCGGAAGCCTCTTCTGCCAGTACCAGCGCACGCTCCGCCTGGGGAGTGAAATCATTCATTCAATATCCTCCGCTTTAAGGGCAGAAATCAAGCTGTCTGTCCCTACTCATAGCTGTCAAAAATCTCATCAATCAGTTCATGTACTTCTTCTCTGGTGATCATATTGCAGGTGCTTCTGGCCAGGGCAACCCTGAGATTCTGTTTCAGCTCTTCAATCGCCCTGTGCTTGTCGATATCCAGCATGATAATCGCTCCCCTGCGGCGGTCAATGGTGATGTATCCTTCCTGCCTGAGAATGGAATATGCTTTATTGACCGTATGCATATTGATCCCGATCCGGTCTGCCAGCTGGCGGACGGAGGGAAGCGAATCTCCCTCCTGGAGCTGGGAAGTCGCAATACCCATGATGATCTGATTCATGAGCTGGGTATATATTGCTTCACTGCTGTTGTAATCGATTTCAATTACCATCTGGAGTTTCCTCCGGGCTGAGTGCAATCGCCGCGATTCTGTTCAGCTGCTCTCTCGTCAGCACGAGATTGATGCCCATGGGATTAATTGCGATGCCTTTGGACTGTTCCAGCAAAAGTCCCGGCAGCCTGGTGAAATCCACCTTTGCCGCTTTGAGCTTTTTTCCTTTGGCAAAACGGTCCAGCTCCATAACATCGGTAAAAGCCGGCTGCAGCATATCTCCGTCCTTGTTTTTCAGGTAAGGCACGCTGATCTTTTTCGGATCCTCCTCCGATACCTCCATCGGCACCAGAAACAATGCCTTCCTCAGATTCATAATCAGCTCTTCTTCCTGCTGCCGCATATTCGGGCGTTCTTCCTGGGGCAGAGGTCTGCGGACCTCCTGCATGAAATAAATCCCGCAAAGCTGCAGGGCAGGATTGAACAACGGGCGCTTTGAAGGCTCCAGCTTGCTGAAATCCGCCTGGCGGGCAATCGAAGTCAGTTCTACGCAAACCCTTTCTTCTCCGTCAACAAAGACCACTTCATTGACATCGATCGCATAGAGCGTTGCATACAACCGGTTAAAATCCTTTCTCTCAAACCGCATGCCCAGAAGGACAATCTTTTCCTGAAGCTTTTCCCTGCCGAATTCTTTGATTCCTTCCTCCGTGGAAAACACCCATATCTGGTCATTGTATGTCACAGGGTCACATGTCACATAGGGGAGCTTCGTGGCATGTGCATAAGCGACATAAAGGAAATCTCTGGTCTGGAGCTGTCTGGCGGCTTCCTGCTTGGTCATCGGCATCTGTATTATCCTCCTCATCTGTAAATGCTTTATCTGAGTTACTATTCAGCCACGCGAAGCGGGGGCGGAAAAGCGCCGGCAGGCGCGAATCTGGAATGAAGGGAGGGACGGCTGAACAGTAACTTATCTGACTGATTTCGTTCTGATGATGCAGGTTCCATAACCCGCCGTTTCCCGGCATCAGACGATATCCGGCTTAATGCGTAAGGAATTCCACAATTCCTGACAGATCCGCGAGCTGTTCTTCCTTCAGAGATGATTTCACGGTAAGAACAGGCTCATAGATATCCATCTTTTTCAGCCCGGACAAAATCTCCCGGATCTGTTTCCCGGAGGAAACCGCCCAGGTTCCCTGCTCCATCACCACGCATCTGCGATTCTGGAAATTGTGGGCAGCCAGCTCCGCAAGGAGAGTTTCCATTCTGGGGAAGATCCCTGCGTTGTAGGTGGGGCACGCAAACACTATCCTGTCGCAGCGCCAGCATTCAGCCAGAAGATAAGACGGATCCGTGACGGAAACATCATACATGGCGATGTTCTTTTCCCCGGCATCGGCCAGCATTCCGGCAAGTGCATTTACCGCGCTCTCTGTATGTCCGTAGATCGACGCGTAAAGAATAAGCACATTGTGATCCTCCGGCAGATAGGATGCCCAGGTACGATACTTCTCCACAAACCAGCTGATATTCTCCCTCCATACCGGTCCGTGGAGCGGAGCGATAACCTGTACATCCAGAGCCTCCACCTTTTTGAGCGCGGCAAGGATCTGAGCCCCGTATTTTCCAACGATATTGACCAGGTATCTCCTGGCCTCATCCAGCCATTCGCGCTCAAAGCGGTATTCGTCAGCAAAAAGATTGCCTCTGAGCGCCCCAAAGGTTCCAAAGGCATCTGCCGAGAAAAGAACCTTGTCCGTCAGGTCATACGTAACCATCGCCTCCGGCCAGTGCACCATAGGAATCATCGCAAAAGAAAGGGTATGTGTTCCTGTGCAAAGTGTCTGTCCTTCCTTCACCTGTACCGCACGCTTATCCACGTCAAAGGCAAAAAACTGCTTCAGCATCGTAAAGGTTTTCGCGTTCCCGACAATCTGTACATCAGGATAACGAAGCACGATCTCTTCAACTGCGGCGCAGTGATCCGGCTCCATGTGATTAATCACCAGATAATCCAGGCTTCTTCCCGCCAGCACATGAGAGACGTTTTCCAGGAACTGATCCGAAACGGCTCTGTCCACACAATCCAGAAGAACCGTCTTTTCGTCCAGAAGGACATAAGCGTTGTAAGAAACTCCGCCCGGAACAGGATAGATATTTTCAAACAGAGACAGTCTGCGGTCACTGGCTCCGACCCAGGTAATATCCTCCGTCACTTTTCTGACACTATACATTTGCTCCTCCTATTCATGCCTCATCAATCGCTTTCCCGATATCATGGCGCATATATTTATTTGAAAACTGAATCCACTGTGTCGCTTGATAAGCGTTTTCCCTCGCCTTGGCTAATGAAGGTCCCTTTGCCGTGATACCCAGAACCCGGCCGCCATTGGTCACAATCTGGCTGCCCTGCATCCTGGTTCCGGCGTGGAAGCAATAATAACCGTCTTTTCCTTCAAAATTCTCAAATCCGGTGATCGGGATTCCCTTCTCATATGAAAGCGGATACCCGTCACTGGCCAGAACCACACAGACCGCGGCATCATCCTCAAATTCCAGCTTCACCTCTTCCAGTCTCTGATTCAGGCAGGCCTTTATCACTTCGATCAGGTCATTTTTCATCCTGGGCAGAACCACCTGGGCTTCCGGATCCCCAAATCTGGCATTGTATTCCAGAACCTTCGGTCCCTGATCCGTGAGCATCAGACCAAAAAAAATAATCCCGGTGAAGGGTCTGCCTTCCGCTGCCATCGCATCAACAGTCGGCTGATATATTTTTTCCTGGCAGAACGCGTCGATCTGAGGGGTATAGAAGGGGCTGGGAGAAAAAGTCCCCATTCCGCCGGTATTGGGTCCTTTGTCCCCGTCAAGTGCCCGCTTATGATCCTGGGCGGAGGTCATGGTCCGGATGGTTTTGCCGTCTGTAAAGGAAAGGACAGAAACCTCCCTTCCTGTCAGGAATTCTTCAATCACCAGCGTCTTTCCCGCTTCTCCGAATTTCCTGTCCAGCATGATCTGTCTGACGCCCTCCTCAGCCTCGTCCAGGTTCTGACAGATCAGGACGCCTTTGCCAAGCGCAAGGCCGTCCGCTTTGAGAACAGCAGGATACTTCGCGGTGGTACGAAGATAGCCGAGAGCCTCCTCCGGATCCCGGAACACCTCATAAGCCGCCGTAGGAATCCCGTACTTCTTCATGAGATCCTTGGAAAATGCCTTGGAGCCTTCCAGAATTGCAGCGTTCTTTCTGGGACCGAAGGCCGCAAGTCCTCTGGATTCAAAGACATCCACAATACCGCCGACCAGCGGATCATCCATTCCCACAATCGTCAGGTCGATCTCATGGCTTGCCGCAAAATCCGCAAGCGCATCAAATTCCATCGCGCCGATTCCGACACACTCAGCGTACTCTCTGATTCCGGCGTTGCCGGGAGCGCAATAGATTTTTTCCACCAGAGGACTTCTGGCTGCGCTCCAGGCAATCGCATGCTCCCTTCCTCCGCTTCCCACTATCAAAACTTTCATTCCGATCACCTCTGTTCACTATTCAGACCAGCCCGTTGGCGATCCGGTGGATCGCTTCCGGAAGGATCACCCATTCGCAGCATTCCATCACCCGGCGCTGCAGCGACGCCGGCGTATCTGCCGGATCCACCTCCACCGCCTTTTGCAGGATGATTGGTCCGGTGTCCTGCCCTTTATCTACAAAGTGCACCGTCGCACCGGTGATTTTGACACCTCTTGCCAGGGCAGCCTCATGGACGCGCAGACCGTAGAATCCCTTCCCGCAGAAAGAAGGAATGAGGGACGGATGAATATTGATGATCCTTCCCTCAAAAGCATCCACAATCTTCGGGGGAATTGTAACAAGGTACCCCGCCAGCACGATCAGGCCGGCTTTGCTGCGGACAAGTCTGTCCAGCAGGGCATCATGAAAAGCTTCCCGGTCAGGAAAATCCTTCGGACTGATACACTCTGCCGCGATCTGATGCTGCCTTGCCCTCTCCAGCGCATAGGCGTCAGGATTGTTGCTGATCACCAGGTCAACCCTGGCATTCATGATCCTGCCATCGTCGATCGCGTCCAGGACAGCCTGAAGGTTGGTTCCGCCGCCGGACACAAGAACACAAAGACTCAGCATAGATCGACTCCCTTCTCTCCCGCGGTAATCCTTCCGATCAGATAGGGTGTCTCACCCGCACCGCGGATGGCTTCCACAGCGGTCTGCGCCTGGTCCGGCCGGACAGCCAGCACCATGCCTATCCCCATATTAAAGGTATTGTACATCATTTTTTCCGCAATCTCTCCCTCCCGGGCGAGCATCCCAAAGATCGGAGGAACCGGATAACTGTCCCTGGCGATAACCGCTCTCGTCCCTTCCTTCAGCATCCGGGGAATATTTTCATAAAACCCTCCGCCGGTAATGTGGCTGCAGCCGAGAATTCTCACTCCCGCCCGGCGGACAGCCTTCAGGGCATTGACATAAATCCGTGTCGGCTCCAGAAGGACATTCCCCAGAGTTTCCCCAAGCTCCTCCCGGTATTCGCCAAGAGACTCCGCTGAAATAGCAAAAACCTTTCTCACCAGGGAAAATCCGTTGCTGTGGATGCCGGAGGAGGCCATTCCCACCAGGACATCTCCCGGCTCAAGCTCCTGCCCGGTGATAAGATCCTTCCGGTCTACAATCCCGACCGCAAAACCCGCCAGGTCATATTCATCCTCCGGGTAAAACCCCGGCATCTCCGCCGTCTCGCCTCCGATCAAAGCCGCTCCTGCCTGGCGGCAGCCCTCTGCCACTCCGCTGACAATTGAAGCGATTTTTTCGGGAATATTTTTTCCGCAGGCGATATAGTCCAGGAAGAAAAGGGGTTCCCCCCCGGCACAGGCGATATCATTCACACACATTGCCACACAGTCGATCCCCACCGTATCATGCCTGTCCATCTCAAAAGCCAGTTTCAGTTTGGTGCCGACACCATCCGTGCCGGATACCAGTGTAGGCTCTTCCATTCCCTTAAAACCGGCCATCGAAAACGCGCCGGAAAAACCGCCGATCCCGCCGAGTACCTCAGGACGCATTGTCCTGGCAATGTGCTGCTTCATGAGCTCCACCGAGCGGTAGCCGGCTTCAATGTCTACTCCAGCGTTTTTGTAATCCATTTTTTCTCCTCATCTTTGTAATGTAATAATTGCCGTATAACATGACTCCTGCGGATTGTTCCGCGCGGTATATACAGAAGTACTGAAAATTCCTTACGGCACATCTGCTGTCAGTAATTCTGATAACCTTTCTCAGAAAGCCGGGCATCCTTGGCAGCAACCTGATCGCGAAGCGCCGCGCTGTATTCCTTCAGCTTTGAAAGAAGCAAAGCATCGCTTACGGCAAGAATCCTGGCGGCAAGCAGGGCGGCATTCGTCCCTCCGCCGATGGCTACAGTGGCGACCGGGATTCCTCCCGGCATCTGAACGATCGAATACAGGGAATCTCTTCCCCCAAGGGAATCGGTATGCATCGGAATACCGATAACCGGCAAGGGGAAGATCGCCGCGCACATACCAGGCAGATGGGCTGCCATTCCCGCTCCGGCAATAATGACCTTCAGCCCTCTCTCCTCGGCCGTTTTTGCGTACTCAAAAAAGATATCCGGCTCCCGGTGAGCCGAAATAATCCGCATCTCATAGCTTACGCCAAGCTGGTCCAGCACTGCTGCCGCCTTGGCCATAACGGGAAGATCCGAATCACTTCCCATCAGAATTCCTACTTCCGGCATTTGGTTCACTCCTGTCAGTTTTATTTTTATTATACGTGCGATAGAACACAGTGTCAATCTTCCAGCGGCTCGTTCAGCTCCTGTGTCCCCGGAACAACAAATCTCCCGTTTGCGATGAGGAAGGTCTCTTCCCCATCTTCATCCACCACGCTGATACTGTCCAGCTCATCATATGGCAGAGTGATGTCGGTATGGCAGTTGTAATAAGCCAGCTCGGGATCTTCATTCCGGAGAGCGGACAGCTCATTCTCCCTGGCGATTACCTCTTTTCCGTCCGGATTATAGATCCGCACTTCCTCTTCCCTGGCATAGCAGGTATCGCCCAGCGCGAAATGGGGGCCCATCTTCTCCGCAATCAGAATGGGGAGCCTGCCTTCGATCCCCAGCTTCTTCGCCATCCGGTAAGCCGTTGTATTCGTACCGATGGCAAATTCTCCCATCGGAATTTTTTCATGATGAAACAGGAGATTATCTTCGATATATTTCCGGTTTTCTTCTTCCGTCCGGAAATTGGCACAGGAATAATCAATCACCTGTCCGCAGTCAAAGACAAGACGGAGATCCTTGAAAAACAGCCCCTCCAGATAGACTCCCTTCACATGCAGAATTCCTCCTGTTCCGGCAAGAACAGGAGAAGTAAATACTTCACCCACAGGAATGTTCACGTCCGCCGTACAGTTTTCAAAATTCGTCTGGCGGACCGGGTGCCTGAGCTCATGCAGGTGGATAATCAGATCCGTCTCATTGTCCCCTTTCCCTTTCACCAGCACCCACTCGCTGGTGTCCAGGACGTCAATCAGCTTTTGCTGAATCTGTCTGTACTTCCCTGAATCCAGGGTATTGACCTTGACGACTTCATCGAAAATCTCTTCAAAACGGTCTCCGATCTGCGGCGTCGGATAGGAAATAATCGTATAGCTGCGCTCTGAAGGTCTGATATAGCGGCTCTGTATCTGGGCTCCGTCCGCCTTCAGCTTTGTCACCAGCTTCTGCTGCGCCGGCGTAAAGCTCAGACATTCCGGTTTAATCCGAGGGTGGAAGGGCTCTTCTCCGAAGGTTATTATTACTGCCGGTCCCGCATATCCTCCCGCTATGCCTTTTTCCTCCTCAAAGGCATTCTGGAGAGCCCGAAGTCTTCTGGCTGCATAATCCGAGGTGAGAAACAGCGCGGCGTCCTGCCGGTGATCGTAATCATACTGCGGATTTCCCACTGCCGCGCCCCATCCGGCTCCGCCGCTGTACGCACCATTCACCGCGCTGCAGGCATGCCGGCAGATCAAAGTGTCAAGACCCATCTGCCCGAACTGTTCAGCCGCCGCGCGGATCATCCGTTCAAAGCCCAGATGGTAACGGATCCCCACCGTCTTCTTTCTGGAGAGATCCTTTTTTGCCGCGGCGAAACCGTCCGCAAAGCCTTTGGTATAAGTAGAGGCCATAGCCTGGATCCTCTCTTCGGGAAGAGATCCCAGGTATCCGGAAATCCGGATCACATCCTCCGTAACCGGCTCGCCGAAGCGGTACAGATATCGGGGATCTGTCAGATCACTGTCCATGACAATCCTAAGAGCAAAGTCCCAGCCGGGATCCAGCCGGGCTTTTACATAAGATCTGGCAAGATCAGGCGCATAATCCTCCGCAAAGGAAATCAGATCGCCCCGAATCTGAGCCGGGGATGGCAGCTCTTCAGGCGTAAAAGAGGAATAGATCCCGAGAAACAGCTCCATCCGCACCGTCACGTCCCACAGGCTCTGCCTGGCTGCTTCCTGATCCCTGCCACAGTAGAAACGGTATTCCGCCGCAGACTGGGAGATTCCTTTCAGCTCCACATACAGAAAGCACAGCTCAGCCCCGTAGGGAGACAGAGCCTGGCTTGCGTAGGAGGGATTGGCGTAGCTTGTCTCGTAGTTTTCTTCTTTCAGATCCCCGAAGAGGATCCTGTCATGCTCCTTAAGCTCCTCGAGGGACATTTCCTCCGGCCGGATTTCCCGCACTGCCTCACAAAGAAAAGCCGCTTCTTCCCGGAAGTACCGCTCATAGGGCTCAGGAATATCCGCCTGCCTGGCAATTTCTGCAATTCTGCCTGCTGACAGCTCGAATCTTTCCAGCAAAGCTTCAAATTCATCCATTCTTTTTCCTCCCGGCGCCTTACCGTATCCCGCTAAGGTACATTCCCAGCCAGAAAATCATGATGACCCCGTTCGTAATGGCGCCCGCGATGCACATGTTGTGGGCAGTGTCCGTCTCGGAAAAGCCCATCAATCCCAGGATAAACCCATAAACAGACACAAGAGCGGCAAACAGGCAGATCCCGCCCACGACAAACAGATATTCTGCCGGAGCAAAAACCGCAAATCCCACCGCTGCGGCAAACAACGCAACGGATATCACTGCAAGTGCCATCGATGCTTTTCCTCTGCCGGACTCCCTCTTTCTCGTAAAAGAATAACGGTATCTTTTCGCCATTTCCTATCCCTGTCCCTTCCGGCTGTTCACGAAACCTTCACCGGACGCCATACTCCTGGTAATAAGCGTCAATCTTCTTTTTTCTCTCTTCATCAATTAAAACAGCGCCGTTGTATGCATGACCAGAGAGGTAATCGGTCACCTCAGCCATCGTCACAATGCTGGCGGTGGGCATGCCGAACTCCTCCCCCACCTGTTCCAGAGCGCCCTTGCCGGGATCCGTCCCACGCTCCATCCGGTCGACGGATACCACGAGTCCGCAAATCTCTATATCCGCCTGCGCCTTCAGAAGCGGAACCGTCTCCCGGATGGAGGTTCCTGCCGTCGTGACATCCTCCACGATCACAACCTTATCATGATCCTTCAGCGGAGTGCCCAGCAAAATCCCCTGATCACCATGGTCTTTGATTTCCTTACGGTTGGAGCAGTATTTCACATCCTTTCCATACAGGCTGCTGAGCGCCATGGAAGCGGCCACTGCCAGGGGAATCCCCTTATATGCCGGTCCGAAAAGAACATCGAAATCCAGTCCGAAGGCTTCCTTCACTGCCTGCGCATAAAAGGATCCGAGGCGGAGAAGCTGTGAACCTGTCCGGTAAAACCCGGTATTGACATAAAAGGGTGTCTTTCTTCCTGATTTCGTGATAAAGTCTCCGAACTGAAGGACACCGCATTCGATCATAAAATCAATAAATTCTTTTTTATATTCCTGCATTTTTCACTCCTTCTGTTTTCTTATGACAAAAGCCGGAGGAGGTCTGACGGAATCCTTTTCAGACACTGATCCCGTTTTCAGACAATTCCTATAATGTCACGGATCTGCCCGATTCCTTCCGACACCGCAAACGCCTCCAGCTCCTGTGCTACTCTGACCGAAGCAAAGGGATCGTGAAAATTCGCCGTGCCGACACACACTGCCGATGCCCCGGCCATCAGAAATTCAGCAGCATCCTCTCCGCTGCTGATTCCGCCCATCCCGATCACAGGGATAGAAACCGCGTGAGCTGCCTGGTAAACCATACGTACGGCGACAGGACGAATCGCAGGCCCTGACAGACCACCGGTACGGTTTGCAAGAGCGAAGGTCCTCCTGTGCACATCGATCTTCATTCCCAGCAGGGTATTAATCAGAGAAACCGCATCCGCTCCCTCTGCCTCGGCTGTTTTGGCCATAAGGGCAATATCGGTGACATTGGGACTGAGC
>CACZQU010000298.1 GCA_902783305.1 uncultured Lachnospiraceae bacterium
AGATACAGATATTAAGCTTGGATAACAACAAGATGTTACTCTGCTGGATCGACTGAAGAAGCGGCAATAAAGATGACCAGGGGGACGGGTACCTTAACTCAAAAAGAGCCGGCGGAACCGAATCCAACAAACAGTCTACTGGATTGTTTGCCCCCTGGTTCCTTATGCTCCATACATCGGCACTGTCCTTTCAATGGTCAATCCGTCATCGGGCTTTCGTGGAAGCTTTATAATGTCAACTTCCAGATTGAGAAGTTCTGATAACGTTTCGCGCAATCCGCATATTTGGACAAGAGAAGTTGGGTTTTCTGCGAATTCGACAAGAAAATCAACATCACTGTCCGCATCGGCGGTACCATTGGCGTAGGAGCCAAAGAGCTCTACCCGCTTGACCGGATATTCTGTTACAGCCTGATTGACTGCCTGCTGGATCATTTCCAATGTCGGCATTGCGTTTCCTCCCTTCTGCACCATCATTATATAGGAAGTTGGATGGTTAATCAATTCCCCTGCGTGGGAAAGGATGATTTCAGAAAGCACGCTCCTTTCACAACGAATACCGGCTGGAAGGGGACCGGGTCGTCAAATACAAATGCCACCGGCAGAAAAGCTTCAACGGCCGGGAAAACGAATGGGTCGAAGATGAGAGAATATTCCTATTACAGATGAAGCGATCCCTGTGATATTATTTAACCTGTACCGGGACTGACATCACTGCTGAGTGCCGGGAATGATCCGGTAAGAAATGCAGATACCTGATATAAGGAAGTGGAAGTTTGAGAAAAAAGCTAATTGTCATTCTATGCTGCCTGCTGATTACCGATGCGATTGCCGGTGTCCTGATCTACAACAAAGAAAAGCGTGAAGCGGCTGAAAAAAAAGAAGAACGGCCATTTTTTTGCGTTACTTGCTTAATCAATCGCAAATCAGACACAGATGCTTCAGAAAAGTGAGAGCTTGAAAACGGAGACCTATCTGAAAGAAAGGACCGTCTCTCAACCGGTAAAATCGTCCTAACAGGAGGGCCTATGGAATACAGAATCATTCATAACGGCCATTTATTTAAGACAATCGAAGCCGAAACAGAACGTGATGCTTTAGAAGAAGCCTATAAGCGATTGAAACTGTCTCGCAGAATCGGCACAAGCAACAGTATTGAAGCTCTGACTCCTGAAAATACTTCGTATCCGAAAAAGCCGGAAATCATGATTGAGATATGCTCTACCGGAGAAGTGTTTTCCTTCTATAATAAACGAGTCTATATAGGACATGGATGGCGATCAAACCTGATACCCGCAGATAACATGAAACTGAGTATGGTTCATCTGATGATTACCAGAGACGGAGAACAATTTTTTGTCATGGATTACAATACAGCAAATGGCTCTTTTATTTCGGAGGAGAAAAGAAGACTCAGAGGTCTTACAGCGTTGGACGAGGATCGAATTGTCTGGGCTGTGAATCAGAAGTTCAGGATCCTGGATCAAAAACCATCACGCCTTAAAAAGTTCTTCCATTTTTTACAGAAACAGCAGTAAGTCTCCGGCCTTCCCTGTGCCGGCGACTGCGGAAGCGGTAAATCGCCCATATGGTACTATCATTCTTCGATGTGTGCGGAAAGGAGCGATAACCAGAATGAAAAATGTGCAAGGTTTCTCAGATCCGGGTGAAAATACCAATTGCCCATTGGATCTGGAAATTATACCTACTGAGTTTGATTTTGATTAACCTCTGAAGGGATGAAGATACGATTCATGCGGAGGATATTGTTCGCAGGAATGACCTCCGGATAACAGAAAGAGAAAAGAAGGTGATCGTATGTACGGAGCCATTTTGGGAGATATGATCGGAGCGCCCTATGAATTTGACAGAAGTCCGAAAACAAAGGACTTCCCACTGTTTATTCCCCAATCCTGCTATACAGACGACAGCGCAATGACGATCGCTGTCGGGGAGGCACTTTTAGATACGCTCGGTCAAGACAGGGCCGCTCTGCGAAATGCAGTCATTCACTCCATGCAGAAATGGGGCAGACGGTATCCGGATGCAGGATACGGCGGAAGATTCTATGGCTGGCTGTACGCCCCGGATCCGCATCCGTATAACAGCTGGGGAAACGGTTCCGCCATGCGCGTATCTGCCGCGGGCTGGCTGTTTGACAGCCTGGAGGAAACCCAGCAGGCTGCGGAGGATACCGCCCGGGTAACGCACAACCATCCGGAAGGAATCAAAGGGGCGGTCGCAACCGCATCCGTGATCTGGGCCGCCAGAAACCAATGGCCCAAGGCAAAGATCCGGGAATATGTTGAGAAGGAATTCTATCCGCTGAATCAAACCTG
>CACZQU010000299.1 GCA_902783305.1 uncultured Lachnospiraceae bacterium
GATCCATCATGCCGGGATAGGGTCTTCCGATCTGAGCGATATTGGTGTCACGGAAACGCCTTCTGACCTGAGCGGCACGGCACCAGTCCTCGATCTGAGCCTGAACCTCAGGATCTCCGCCCTCGACGACGCCGGTGATTACGGCATGTCTCTTGCCATATCTCTCCAGATCTGCTACCATTTCACCCACAGCACCGCAGGCATAGCCTTCGCCAAGCCAGGAAGCGATATCGGTGTGGTCATAGTCAAGAGCTTTGAGCTTCTGGACATTTACCAGGACGATGGGGACATCCAGATCCTTGACGGCGGGAAGCATATTGTAGGAGGTGGCATAGGTCAGGAGCTGAAGAAAGACCAGATCGACATCCGCCGCGCGGAAGAGATTGCCGGCAGCCTGTGACTGCTCCTTGGTCGTAATCATTCCCCCATCGATGATCTCTACCGAGTCGGGAAGCGTTTTCTTAAATGCCTCATACTGTGCCTGAAATTCCGGGACAAGAGACGGAAACTGAGGAAGATATGCGCCTAACGCAATGGAAAATACACCGATTTTTGCTTTGGTATTCACTAACATGGAAGATCCTCCTATCCAAAATACACGATTCCGGGACAAAAAGTGACTGCATCTGGATGAAATCCTGATATGATGGATTTCATTATACTATTATTATACATGCTGGGAGGGAATGAGTGCAAGCGGCAAATAGCGGAAAGGACAGCCGTTACAGTTAACGGGTTAGTCTTCAGGGTTTATCTGTAACGCCATGCGTGAGGCAATAAACAGCAACGTTGAACCGTGAAAAGCAACCAGCCCACAGCAGCAGGGTAACGGTATAGACAAGTGCTCTTGCGATATAAAACAATCCATGATACAATACCGATTTATACAGAAACTGTTGATTCCTTTGGTACCAAACGGTAGAAAGAGCACATATGAACATTAAAAACAAAGGATTATGGACCTGCATCACTATCGTTATTGCGGCTCTTACGATCTGGGCTGTATTTGCCATGAGCGGAAGCATGTCTCCCGCACAGCTTATCGCGCAGCTGAAAAATGCCAGGCCTGGCTGGCTCGCGCTGGCTGTCCTGTCCATGCTGGGCATTATCTTTTTTGAAGGGGAAGCTATCCTTGCGATTATCGGCCCGGTCGGTTATCCCCGGAGCCATCGCCGCGGTTTCATCTATGGAAGCGCAGATATTTATTTTTCCGCCATCACCCCTTCCGCTTCCGGCGGACAGCCTGCCAGCGCTTTTTTCATGATTCAGGACGGGATCCCCGGCGCAATCGTTACCGCTTCCCTGATTCTCAATCTGGTCATGTATACGTTGGTCATCCTGTCTATCGGCCTCGTCTGTCTGATCGCCAGACCCTCTTTTTTCCTGCGCTTTCAGCTCATTTCCCAGATTCTGATCGTATTTGGAAGCTTCTGCCTCGCAGGGCTTTCGGCGCTGTTTTTTCTTCTGCTGTTTAAACAGCGGGTGCTGTTTGGCGTTTCCCGGCGTTTTCTGCGCTACCTGCACAGGAAAAACTGGCTGAAGCATCCGGAGAAGCCTTTGAAAAAGCTGGACAAGGCACAGATCGAATATGCAGACTGTGTCAGCATTATGAAGGGGAAGCCGTGGATGATGGTGAAAGCCTTTATTCTGAACCTCCTCCAGCGGCTGTCGCAGTTTTCCGTCATCATCTGTATGTACATGGCGACAGGCGGAAGCCTGAAGATGCTTCCGGACCTTTTTGCCACCCAGTGTTATATTATCCTGGGTTCCAATTGTATTCCGGTTCCCGGCGGCATGGGTGTTGCCGATTTCCTGATGCTGGACGGCTATGGACAGCTTTTTGAGCGGGATTATTCCTTCCAGCTGGAAATCCTGGGACGGAGCATGTCATTTTACTGCTCTCTCATTGTCAGCGGGATTACGGTTGTGATCGGGTACTGGCTGCTCCGCCGACGGAAGGCAAAGCAGAAGGTGGATGAAAAAAAGTATTGACTTTTGGAAAACATTGTGTTAATTTAAACAAAAATTCAGATAAAACCGTTGACGGAGAGTAAGTAGGTGACTTCCCTTTCATTCCAGAGAGCTGCGGGTGGTGAGATCGCAGCATGAGATATTTCGCTGAATGGGCTCCTGAGGGCGCAGCCAAAAGAATCTGATTTCCGAGTATGCTGCGACGTGGCAGGCAGACGTGAATTGCCGGGGATATGCTGGTATCCTGCTAAGTGCACGGGTGAATCCGTGAATTCAAGGTGGCACCGCGGATAGTGTCTTTTCGATGATCTATTCGTCCTTGACAGATGGTATCTATCTGTCAGGGACTTTTTTTGTTTTCCGGCAGATCGTCATAGCATAAGCCTGAAAATGCATTTTGCAGCAACATGGCTTTACCGCTTCAGGACCTGTTCGGTATCTGTCCTGATACCTGACGGAAAAACGATGATTCACATTTCTTATGCGAAACGATTCAAAGGAGGAGTAACCCATGATCAAGGAAGCGATTGTAAAGATTGTCAACAAAGGTGACCTGAGCTTTGAGGAAGCCTACGCGGTGATGAATGAGATTATGAGCGGCGAGACGACGGCTACGCAAAATGCCGCTTTCCTGTCGGCTCTCTCCACAAAAAGCGCAAGGGCGGAAACCACGGATGAGATCGCGGGCTGCGCGGCAGCCATGAGGAGTCATGCCACAAAGGTCGAGACGGGGATGGAGCTGTTTGAAATTGTCGGGACCGGAGGAGACAACGCGCACAGCTTCAATATTTCGACGACATCTGCTCTGGTGGCTGCGGCGGGCGGCATGAAGGTGGGCAAGCACGGAAACCGGGCAGCTTCCTCTAACTGTGGAACAGCGGACTGTCTTGAGGCACTCGGGGTGAATATCCAGCAGAGCCCACAGAGATGTATAGAATTACTGAAGGAAGCCGGGATGTGCTTCTTTTTTGCGCAAAAATATCATACTTCCATGAAATATGTCGGTGCGATCCGCAGGGAGCTGGGCTTCAGGACCGTTTTCAATATCCTGGGACCTCTTACGAACCCCGGGATGCCGGTCATGCAGCTTCTGGGTGTATATGACGATTATCTTGTGGAACCGCTGGCCCGTGTACTGGTGAGCCTGGGAGTAAAACGGGGAATGGTGGTTTACGGCCAGGATAAGCTGGATGAAATTTCCATGAGCGCCCCGACGACGGTCTGCGAGATCAAGGACGGCTGGTACCGGAGCAGCGTGATTACGCCGGAGGATTTTGGTTTTACCTGCTGTACAAAGGAGGAACTGAAGGGCGGCTCGCCGGAGGATAACGCCAGGATTACCAGAGCTGTACTGAGCGGCGAAAAGGGGCCGAAGC
>CACZQU010000300.1 GCA_902783305.1 uncultured Lachnospiraceae bacterium
ATGCCTGTAGAGGATGTTTTCTCCATCACCGGCCGTGGTACTGTTGCTACCGGCAGAGTAGAAGCTGGTACCCTTCATGTATCTGAGGAAGTTGAGATCGTAGGTATCCGTGAAGAGACCCGTAAGGTTGTCGTTACCGGTATCGAGATGTTCCGCAAGCTCCTTGACGAGGCTCAGGCTGGCGACAACATCGGCGCTCTGCTCCGTGGTGTTCAGAGAACCGAGATCGAGCGCGGCCAGGTTCTTGCAAAACCCGGAACCATCACCTGCCATACCAAGTTTAAGGCTCAGGTGTACGTTCTGACCAAGGATGAGGGCGGCCGTCATACCCCGTTCTTCAACAACTATCGTCCGCAGTTCTACTTCAGAACAACTGACGTGACGGGTGTGATCAGCCTTCCGGAAGGCACTGAAATGTGCATGCCTGGCGATAACATTGAGATGACCATCGAGCTGATCCATCCGATCGCTATGGGCCAGGGTCTTACCTTCGCTATCCGTGAAGGCGGACGTACTGTTGGTTCCGGCCGTGTTGCCAGCGTTATCGAATAATTGAATCCTGTCTTTTATTCATGAAAGAAAGCCCTCCGGAGTTTTGTACGGGGGGCTTTTACTCGTGAGAATGGTTTATACCGGAGTGCCGCGGGATGATCGGCAGAACAAAGCTGGAGGGGACACTATGCTGGAGAGATACCAGACCGTTTATCTGGGCGGAGAAGGGGAAATCGTCGAAAAAAAATCCCGGTTTATCGCGACTGTACGTCCTGTCACACGGGAAGAAGAAGCATTGTCTTTTATCGAAGAGATGCGGAAGAAATACTGGAATGCCAGACATAACTGTTACGCGTACACGGTAGGAGAAAACAGAGAATATACCAGGGCAAGTGACGACGGAGAGCCCTCGCAGACAGCCGGAAGACCGATGCTTGACGTTCTTCTCGGGCTTCAGCTATACGATACAGCAGTAGTGGTAACCCGCTATTTTGGAGGAGTTCTGCTGGGCACCGGGGGATTGGTCCGGGCATATTCGGCTGCTGTGCAGGAAGGCATCAGAAACAGCACTCTGATCGAAAAAATATACGGAGTATGTCTGGAAGTCTCAACGGATTATAACGGATATGGAAAGATCCAGTACCTGGCAGCGCAGAAGGGATATGCGGTGGTGAATACGGACTTCACCGACATGGTGAAAATGACCCTGCTGATTCCTGCCAGGGAAGAAAAGGCCGCCCGTGAAGCTCTGACGCAGAGCAGCAACGGACGGGCAGATATTCAGAAGAGTAAGGAATTATATTATACTGTATTGAACGGAGAAGTTCTGACCTTTGAGCGATAAGTGATCAGCATTTTTGCGGCTCGGGATAGTCGATGCCGAAGGTGTCGACTGTGATGGACGCAATGACCTGGTCGTCCAGGGGACGATCCCGATAATCCGTTTTCTCGTTTGCGATCCGGTCCACAACATCCAGTCCCTGGATGATTTTGCCGAAGGCGGCGTAGGATCCGTTAAGATGGGGAGCCGCTTTATGCATAATAAAAAACTGGCTGCCCGCGGAATTCGGATTCATCGCCCGTGCCATGGACAGGACACCCTCGGTGTGCGCGAGGTCGTTGGGAAAACGATTCTGGGAGAACTCTCCTTTAATGCTGTACCCTGGCCCGCCTGTTCCGGTGCCGTCCGGGCAGCCTCCCTGGATCATGAATCCGTTTATGACACGGTGAAAGATGAGGCCGTCGTAAAATCCTTTTCTGACGAGGCTGATGAAGTTATTGACAGTGTTTGGCGCAATATCAGGATACAACTCGGCTTTCATGACATCGCCGTTTTGCATTGTAATTGTAATGATGGGGTTTGACATGTGCAGGTTCCTCCTTTTACTGTTGATGGTCATGAATCAGTCAGGCGGCATGCTTCCGCGGACAGACTGGCATGAATATAATACATCTGTAAAGTCATGCCGTCGAAGAATTGCCGCAGGCAGAGGATCTGAAGCCTGACGCTGCGCGTCCTGTGCCGGTAATACGAAAAATTCTGCCTGGTGAGCGATCCCCCTGTTCAGGCTTACGCATGGTTTACCCTTACGTTGAGTGTAGTGCAGCGCCCGGATTCCCA